>DAIDIX010000096.1 GCA_027451645.1 Candidatus Dormiibacterota bacterium
GCACCAGGGAATATCTTCTCCAACTCACCGCGCAATGCGCGGCGCAAAAAGGTAGTTGCACGCTGGGACAGATCCGCTGATCCAACCCTGGCCGACATCCAGGAGATCATGGATACACATACTGCATTGGGGCTCACAGTGCATACACCGAGCTGGCTTGGACAGTTCCATATTCACCAGCGGATTGCGGCAACCATGAGTTCTGGACCAGTCCTCATCGCAGGAGACGCAGCACATATCCATAGTCCAGCAGGTGGCCAGGGATTGAACACTGGCGTTGGGGATGCATTGGTCCTTGGCGCTGCTCTTGCGGATGCAGTACGCAACTGTCGAGGAGTTGCACTTGCTGCATACTCCAGGTCGCGCTTGAGGATGGCAAGACGGGTGCTCCGGGATACAGACATGCTGACACGTTCATCCTCGCTCAGTGGGGCAGTGGCAACGGCACGGGATGTCACCACACGCATCCTCACTGCTGAGCCGATCGGATCCGCGCTTGTGGGAAGAGTGGCACAGATCCGGGACAGGAGCCGGGATCAGGCAGTTGCGGCACTTCGCAATGCGCAGCAAATTTCCACATGATTGCCCTACGACTCTGCCAGAGGTGAGTAGCACTACCCAGCAGGCTGAGGGGAAGTTATCAGCTCACCATTTGGATCATGCGGAGCAAGCCGCAACGATCCAGTATGAGGAGAGGAACCGTTTCTTTACGTGGAAGGATCTCAGGAGCGTACGGGACGAAGGCGCTGGAGGAAGACACCAGAGGGAAACCTCCTGCAGTCGACAAGATCATATGGTCTGAGTGCATTAACTGTACCGAAGATGGAGTGTCCACTCCCAAGTGCTGCTGGAAAGACATAGAGACGGATCTCGTCGGCAAGCCCCTGCTCCACGAGTGACTGGGTGAAGCGGAAGCCGCCATGCACGAGTATCTCGCCTCCAGGCTCAGCCTTGAGTGCTGCAAGCTCCTCGGCAGTGTCGCCGCTCGCAATCCGGGAGTCTGGCCATTTTGCCTCAGTGAGCGACTTCGAGAACACGACCTTCGGGATGCCATTCATGACATCGGCGATGGGATTGGACTGTCCTGGCCAATAGCTGGACATGTTCTGGTAGGTGACACTTCCCATGACATGCGTTCCAGCACGGCGGAGGTCCGCAAGAAAGTAGGCATCAACCTCTGGATCCTCGACACCGAAGACATACTTCTGGAACTCAGAGTCATCTGCACAGCTGAACCCGTCCAGGGACACTGCATACTGCTGGAGGATCACTTCACGCATCTGTTGGTACCTCATTTCGTCCTGTTCCGACCATCATAGCCCGATTGGGACAAACCAGAGGCCACAGCGCAATTGTTGAGGGAGCGCATTCAGTACACCCGATCCGCTGTGTGGAAGCTGGTTGAGGGATCTGGTCATCCAGCAGCAGTACCACAATCATGAACGCAACATTCTGGGGTACTTCTGGGGTACGGAGTCCCAATGGATGAGTACATATCCCAGAGTTGTGAGATCAGGTGGTTGGAAGTTTTCGCATCGACCCAATCCAAGCCCGCTAATACTTTAAAAGCGGGTCGGGGGTTCGAATCCCTTCGCCGACTGTGAACTCCTTTGTTCTCCACTGCATTTCTATTGAGGGACATTGTGGGATATCCTTGTCATCAATGTCTCCTCCCGAGTGACTGGAGAACGCATGTGTGCTTTGACTACCTCTCCACATGGGATCTGGGCTCATTCGATACCGGTATGGTCTGAGACGGGACGAAGGGTGCGGATTCGTACCCGGTCACTTGCATCAGATGCGAAGAGGGCACGAAGGGAGTCGCTTCTCATGCCATTCACTGCAGCAACACGTACCTGTTCACTTGGATCATTCAGGCATTTGATGCGAACATCATCAGATGCTCCCAGTACTGCAGATTTCCGTACAAGCCATTCAGAGTCATGGAGAAATGCAAGCCGAGTCGCATCCTCTATTGCATTTCGGGCAGCCTCGGAACGGACCACAGCATCAGGATCGTTGAGGAGAGCAAGTCGGAGATGGTCAGATCTCGCATGGAGAACGGCTGCACTTCGAACCTCAGGATTGTGGTCGTGGAGGAACAGTTCCCGAGTTGAATCACGTGAAGCACTTTTTGCAGCACTCAGCCGGACGAGAAGCGATGGGTCATGCTGTACTGCTTCCCGGAGCGTATCATCACGGCTCCCTGCTACAGCAGCTGAACGGACAAGAGGACTTCCATCTTCGAGGGCACGCTTTCGGAGACCTGCAAGGCCTGCCAGCATAAAGCATCCACGTCGGACTACTGGCTCCGGATCAATCGAGAGCATCGCTCGCATCTCCTCGCTGCCATGGATGGCAAACGCTGCACGAACGTAGGGATTTGGAGTGCTGCCCACATCAATTTGGCTATCCGGGACCTGTCCTCTCGCAGCAGCGCAGTACTCGGCTGATGGCCCGCCTGGCATGGAGTTTGGTGCGAGATCGAGCATGGTGCTGGCGTGGAGTACCTCATCTCGTCGAACAGGTTCCCGCTGTTCTGGCTGCAGCCAGATGCCTGTCACTGCTGGAGTGTTGTCAAAGCACTCTCGGAGGAACGGATCAGGTGTCCAAGCATGAGGATCATGTAGATTCAGCTCTGCACGGAAGTACAAGGTGTTTCCTGAGCCATCATCTGCTGCACATATGGAAAACTGCCGTTCTCCAGCTTCATTGCATGCAGTATAGAAGCGGATTGAGGGCTTGTTTCCCATGACGAGAACGCTTCCATCATAGACGAGGATTTCATGGGGGATTTCCTGGGATCTTCCTGCATTCTTTCCAAATGCATCATCCCAGGAGAGTCCATGTTCGCGGAGCACCGACTCCATGTGTTGCGCATCAATTCGCGTAGCTGGAAGGAGTGCCGGCATGATCTCGACATGCTCACCTGACCCATGGAAGACTTCATAAGGAAGAAGCTCAAAGCGGGTTGTTGCATGGTCAGCGTGCATGGGATCCTCATGCTCTGCATGGCGTCTGAGAAATGCACGGGCTACTGATCCATTTCCAAGATCCACCACCTCCTTGTATCCTCCTGAACCGATCCATCGTGGGGATGTGCACTTCTCAAGGATGTAGGCAGCTGCAGTATCGCTCAGCAGTACACGCGCAAGTTCGGGAGCTGAGCGGAAAAGTGCTGTGCGTGGAGAGTCCATTATCCTCATCGTCGTCGCAAGGCTGCCCAGTGATGCCGTCTGTAATGATGTCGTTACAGAGTGAGAGAGGAGCGCAACTGGATGAGAGTCCGAAGTGTGTGGAAATGGGGTTTGGCTATGCAGCTCCATCCAGACCCTGTGATGCTTGGCGGGGAATGACTGTAGGCGGCGCTCCAGCGAGTGCCACCTCGGCAACAGCAGCAAGAGAGGAGAAACCAAGAGGTATTGCACCCCGTCCTTCTCCCGTTTCAGGATTCCAGTGCTCCGCATAGTGTGAAGCAGAAGCTCCCTTTACAAGAAGACGCGCAAAATCCATCGCATTCGGCTGGTGCTGGATTTCTGCAGCCTTCCAGCACAGGTACGCCATCTGTGCCCATGTGCTGCCACGCCAGTATCCATCGGAAGCATACGTAGGATCCTGCTTCGGGACAACTCTCAGTCCGAAGGCTCCACGGTACTGCTCGGGATCTGTCAATGCCGCAAACCCTCGCCGGATATGCTCGGGATCCTTCGTTACGAGAAGAGGCAATAGAGCGTCAAGCGTTGGGGCAGTGCGGGATGGCCTGTTTCTTTGGCCGAGGGGAACATCGTTCCAGCAGGCCGTTGCAGAATTCCACTGCTTTTCGAGCTGTGCGACGAGGAGTTCCGCGCGCTTTCGAAGTCGGGAATCCTTCGTGAGGGACGAGAGTTCAAGGGCATTGTACGCCACAAGAGCATTGAACCCTGCAGAGCACACTTCGAACATGGGATTGGCCACGGATGCATGGTGGTCAAGGCGAATTCGTCGTGCCATGATGTACTTGATGACGTTCCATTTCTTGCGGCTGTACCCGCCATGGGTCCAGCTGTCCCAACGCGCGATGTCATCACAGCCAGATTCCCACGGGTGCACAATCTTGATGAGCTGGGAGGCTGGATCCATCCGATGGTCAAACAGGTAGTTCATTGCGCGAGTAGCCGGTTCGAGGAGATGGGCAATATCATATCCAGCATCATGAAGCACACGGAGCGCATGTCCGTACATGGGCGGCTGTGTGATGTCGGAAAGGCCGATTCTGGCATTGCGCCACTGAAGGAATCCCAGCCGGGGCAGATGGTGATACGTCGTATTTGCAAGAAAGCCACTGGGAAGCATTTTCGAAAACAGAGCTTCCATCTCCCTCACACCGCGGGCATCGCCGAGCGCAGCCCAGGAAATTGCATGAAAGCAGGAGTCCCATAGCCACTGGTGGTTGTAGTGCTTTGTATTCGGTGCAGTGTATCCGAACTCATCGTCCCATGCCTTCGACATGTATTCTCTGACAGCGTTCTGGATAGGTGATGCGGTGTGCATGCATTCTCCTTTTGTGTCATGTCATCATATCCAATCTTTGGTGGGACATTCAGGGACCTCCTGGCTGATGGAGGATTAATCGGAGGTGATGCGTTGAGGCTATATGGGCAAGCGGAATATTCCATCATGCATTCGAGTCACTGTCGTGGCGGGCTTTCCTTCATTACGTGCAGGTGTCGTTCCGGAAGCGTGTTGATGATTACTCCCAGGAGAAAGATCCTGGCAATGAAATACATCCAGGTCGCAAGTACGAAGAACAAGGCGAAGATCGCTCCATAGCTGTCGAACCCGTGAACAAGATGGATATATGCGGGCCAGATTGCTGTAAGAAGTTCAAGGAGTACTCCTGCAGTAAGCGCGCCTTTCCATACATCTCGTATTCGCAGTTTCGTGTTGGGAATGGAGCTGTACATGAGAATGAGCGCAGCTGTCCAGATCAGCAATGATAGAACGACCGGCAGTACTTGTTGGTGAGAGATTGTGGCAACTGCGCCAGTGAGAAATATTGTTCCCGGTATCGCAATACTGTAGATCATTGTCATGGCGAGTGCCATTCCCCGCTTTTTGATTGTGGATCTTGATGGCACTCCATATAGGGTATCAAGCGGCCATTCAAGGGATGAGAAGATGCTGCTTCCACTCCAAAGCAGTCCCAAGGCACTTAAGATGCTGAGAATGCCAGTACTCTTCCGAAGTTCAGTGAGTGCATGCATCACAGTTGACACTGCTGTGCTGGGGAAGAACGAGGCAATATCCAGTGCGAGCTTCCGCTCCTCAGCTGCACTGCTTATGGTTGTGCTGAGGAGCGCGAGGATGCCAACAAGAAGAGGAAAGGTACTCATCAGAAGACGGAATGCAAGGGCGGATGCATAGTTTGAAATTTGATGACCACCATATGCGCGGATGATCCTCACAGGAAGTGTTTCCTTTGCCAGGGGCAAGAGCCTTCCTGGATTGAGCAAGTGGGTCATACGCTGAGTTCTCCCTTACGTTGGAGCTTCATACTCTCTCATGGGGAGCGAAATGGATTGCGAAAGAATGAAGCTCAGCAGACTCCGTATGAGGAGGCTTGCCAGCTGGCATGCCTCCCGTCATTGAGCCCGCGCGGTCCCTAGACGAGTAGTCCTCATGTAATGGTATCTCCAGCTACGTGGGATCGAGCAAGTCAGGGAGACAAGGCACCTGATCCTGCACACGTGAGGATGCTAGCCATGTAGTGTGCTGCATGTCTCGATAACGATGGAATGAGGAACGTTTCAGTGCTCCCTGCTGTGCTTTACACTCACATCGTACTGTCATTGCACAAGCATCACGGTGCGCGCATGTGCAGCAGCGGAGGAGCAGATACATGAGTGATGAATCGTCTGGACAGCATGATCAATGGCCAAGAGACCATCTGGAGGAACTCCTTGTGACTGCTGCGTGCTCATCCAAGACAGACAATCATGCGGCATTTGTCGATAGTTTGCTCAGAAGCGATGTTGTGGTCCCTGGCAGCATGGAAGATGGCAACTTCATTCCGTGTATTCTCGATTACCACAGCAATCCCTATGTGCCGTTCTTTAGGGGAGGAGCGTAAGCGTACATTTGCTCTGGTGTCGGGCATCTCAAGCCCTGCTGTCACCCGCATGACCTGCAGAGATCCCTGGTCCGCTTCACCTGCACAAAACTGTGCTACAGTTCTCAATCCAGGTGATCCGCATGGGAAGGAGTTTCTTCTTCCTGAGATGTAAGACCCGCTTTAAAGCATCCGGCTGGGAATCCAGCGGAGAACATTCAAGCTAGCGGAAAATGTACCAGTGGGACAAACAGCAGTCGTGCCTGATAGTATGCTGGATGATCTACAGCAGAGGATGAGCAAGGTGGAAAGGATTGTGGAAGCACGGCTCCTATGGATTCGGTACAGTGATGGTCTCATGGGTGGTCCTTCGAAATAATCTCAAACTCAGCTCAAGGCATAATCGTTCCTGCTTTGCACCTGAATGATATTTCGTCCACGCATCTCAACAACTGCACCATGGATGTCATGGTGCGAGAGGCTACGTTATGTCCAGATCGTCAGATGCTGTATGAAGTATGAAAAATTGTCATTATGAACAAAGGCGGATATGTTCTAGATGTGCTACACCATCAGGAGCCGCTGGTATCCTGATACGGACAATATATCCTCACCAGGGAGTTACATGTTCCTGAGATGAATTACGATCGCCTTTATGAGTATCGGTTTCAGAATGTCGAACAATCTAAGCGTTATAGCATATGGAAGGAAATAGCGCTGGATATCTATCATCGCTTGGGTGAGCCGAATGCAATTCTTGACCCAGCAGCAGGAAGGGGCGAATTCATTACTGCTGTTCCCTCT
>DAIDIX010000097.1 GCA_027451645.1 Candidatus Dormiibacterota bacterium
TTGATCTCATGATTCTCGACCTTCGCCTTCCCGAGCTCGACGGCTGGGAAGTTGCAAGGCAGGTACGGATGGCAAAGCCTGACTTCCCGATCATTGCCTGCTCGGCAAACCTCATGCAGGCTGAGCGGGAACGGACTCGTGCGCTTGGGTGCAATGCCTTCCTCGGGAAGCCCTACACCATCTCTGATCTCATCTCCACAATCGAAGACTATGAGGATGGGCACCATCACTGATGCGCTGGGCCCAAGCCCCCAGTCCCACGACATTTCGACTTCAGCCACTGCCTGTCCGTTTCGTGGAGGAGCACGTATACTGTGGGAAAGTCCCCTTAATCATGGAGCCAGCCATGGATACGCAACCGGAACTCCCATTTCTCCTCGAACTCCAGGAACTTGCTGAACAGTGTGTTCTTCCTTTTTTCAAATCCCGGACACTCCTTGTTGAAACAAAGGATGATGGCTCGCCTGCCACAGAAGCAGATACCGCAGTTGAGCGCCTGATCCGCTCCACCATACACAAGAACCATCCTTCCCATTCCATTCTTGGGGAAGAGTTCGGCACTACTGCCAATCCCGCTTCCGAATGGCGCTGGGTCATCGACCCTATCGATGGCACACGGAGTTTTCTCCGGGGCAATGAGACCTGGGCAATCCTCATTGCTGTCCAGTACCAGCAGCAGACAGTCATGTCTGCAGTGTCATTCCCTGCCCTCAATCAGCGGTACCATGCAGTGCGGGGAAATGGTGCGCACTCGTCCATCTCAGCCTTTCCACTCCATGTCTCCACCACTTCCACACTTGAGCAGGCTGTATTCAGCCATTCCGGCTTTCATGGAAATCCAGATCTCCATCCCTACGAGGTGTTCATCAGGAAATGCTGGGATGTCCGGGGACTCGGGAATTCCTTTTCCCATGTCGCAGTAGCACGGGGAACAGCAGATGTTGCCCTTTCCCTTCCATTTGCACGGCTCTGGGATTTTGCTGCCCTAGACCTTCTTGTCACTGAGGCTGGCGGTGTGTTCGAAACTCAAGTGACCACTCCCTTCACGAAGGGAGGAGCACTCTCATCCAACGGCAAACTCCATGATGAGGCACGGGAGAATCTGAAGCCCTATCTTGCTTCCATGGATGTTGTGCCAGCGGTTTCTGCTCCAACGGAATAGCGCAGGAAGGCTTCGATGAAGGGGTCGATGTTTCCTTCAAGCACGTCCTGTGTGTTTCCAACTTCAACATTGGTTCTGTGATCCTTCACCAGCATGTAGGGATGGAGCACATACGACCGGATCTGGTTGCCCCACTCTGCGGATACAACATCTCCCTTGATGTCTGCAATGGTCTGGGCACGAGCCTCCTCCTGGAGCATCCTGAGCCGGGAGCGGAGCACTCTCCAGGCCATCTCACGGTTCTGGCCCTGGGAACGCTCGTTCTGGCATGTCACAACAGTGCCAGTAGGCAGATGGGTGAGCCGGACAGCAGACGAAGTCTTGTTCACATGCTGTCCACCTGCACCACTTGACCGGAACAGGTCAACACGCACATCATCGGGATCAATATCGAGCGGGGCCTCATCCTCGATCTCCGGCATGACTTCCACAAGCGCAAATGACGTATGCCTCCTGTGAGCCGAATCAAAGGGACTGAGACGCACAAGCCGGTGAACACCCTTCTCGCTTCGAAGGAGGCCATAGGCACGCTCGCCACTCATGCGTACGGTAGCTGACTTGATGCCAGCCTCTTCCCCTTCTGTCTCATCAATGATCTCCGGCTGCATGCCATGTGTTTCGCCCCACCGCACAAACATGCGGAAAAGCATGGAAGCCCAATCCTGGGAGTCCGTGCCGCCAGCACCAGCGTGGACTGTGAGAAGTGCTGGGTTGTCACTGTATGGACCACTGAAAAGGAGGTCCAGCTCACGCTTTGCGAGTTCCCCCTCAATCGAGCGTGCCTCATCCTCAAGAGAAGCCCGAACGGATGGATCTTCGCCCTCATCAAGGAGTCCTGCAAGTTCCACTGCGTCATCAACTGTTGCAAGGAATGTTGACCATGAGGTAGTCAGCTGTTCGAGCCGACTCGCTTCCTGGGTAAGTTTCGTTGCACGTTCAGGATCATCCCAGAGATCTGGTGCAGAGATCTCTTTCTGGAGTTCCTCGAGGCGAGCAATCTTTGGTTCCAGGTCAAAGATGGTCCCGAAGCGCATGTGCTCGGGACGCCAACTCCTTCAGTCGTGATGTGAGTTCAGACATGGTATTCCTTCCTGTGCAACATCACCCAGCATACTGCAGTCAAATCACATGCCGTGACAGCGCTTGTACTTCTTTCCACTGCCACATGGACATGGATCGTTTCTGCCCACTTTCTGTGAGGTCGAGGATGAGGGTTTCGTAGCTGTTTCCACAGATCCGCCCTTGTACGTGAGCCGTTCTGGCATCCTGGTACCCATTGTCTGGCGGGCAAGTGCTGCACTGGCAGCAGCAGCAGCTGGACGAGCAGGTGGAGGAATGTGGGAGTCCACCATTGAGCCAGGAATGTCAGGACGTGCAGACTGCGGTGCACGCTGCTCAAGGGTTGCCTGTGGAGTCTGCCCTGAGGGATCCTGGACAATGACCTGGATTGGTCGCTGGAGCAGATTGCGGACAATGTCGAACTGCACTTCCTCAAGCAGGTCCTGGAATGCCTTGTGGGCCATGCCCTTGTACTCGATGACTGGATCGAGTTGCGCATATGCACGGAGTCGTGCAGATTCCTTGAGATGCTCCATTTCCGTAAGGTAGAGTGACCATCGCTGATCGATAATGCCAAGCATCGTTGCCTGCTCCACCTGGCGCATGACAAGAGGCCCGTACTGCATTTCCTTCTGCTCATAGAACGCATTGAGACGCTCTATGTAGAATTCGGAAAGCTCTTCAATGGAGTCCCCGATTGTGTCGTATTCCGCATCGCTCAGCTGAGGAAGTGGTGCGAGCTGACGTACCCATTCATCGAGACTGTCGATGTCCCATGACTCCTTGTAGCGTCCCTCGCAGTGCTCAGGGACTGCCCCAGTGACGAGTGTCCGGATCATTGCCTGGACATTTGCCTTCGTATCAGCACCCTCGAGAATCTTCCTCCGCTCTCCGTAGATGATCTCGCGCTGGGTATTCATGACATTGTCGTATTCGACAAGATTGCGCCGGGTGTCAAAATGCATGCCCTCTACACGGGTCTGTGCTCCCTCCATCTGGCGGGTGATGATCTTCGACTCAATAGCGAAATCTTCTTCAAGGTTGAACCTGTCGAGCAGGGACTGCATGCGATCGCCACCGAAGATGCGGAAAAGATCATCATCGAGGGCAAGAAAGAACCGCGTTGTCCCAGGATCGCCCTGGCGGCCTGAACGGCCACGGAGCTGGTTGTCAATGCGTCTGGACTCATGGCGTTCCGTGCCAATGATGTACAGGCCACCTGCATCCCTCGCATCAGCATCAAGCACGATATCCGTACCGCGACCAGCCATGTTCGTTGCAATCGTCACAGCTCCCTTCTTTCCTGCATCAGCAACGATTGCAGCTTCTCGCTCATGCTGCTTGGCATTGAGAACGTTGTGGCGGATGCCCTTCTTGTCGAGCATCCGGGAAAGGAGTTCGCTCTTCTCGATGCTCGTGGTTCCCACGAGCACAGGCTGGCCATTCGAATGAGCCTCTATGATCTCGTCAACAATTGCCTTGTACTTTGCTTCCTGGGTACGGTAGACAACATCCCTTGCATCCTCGCGGATGAGTGGACGATTTGTCGGAATGGGGACGACTTCAAGATCGTAGATCTTGTGAAATTCCTCTGACTCCGTGACAGCAGTACCCGTCATGCCTGCAAGCTTGTCATAGAGCAGAAAATAGTTCTGGAACGTGATGGTAGCTTTCGTCTCTTCCTGCTGGTGGACCTCAAGCCCTTCCTTTGCCTCTATGGCCTGATGGAGGCCATCAGACCACCTTCTGCCAGGAAGCGTACGGCCAGTGAACTCATCGACAATGATGACATCTCCATCCTTCACGATATAGTCGCGATCCTTCTGGTAGATCGCAAAGGCAACAAGAGCCTTGTTGAGCTTGTGCGCATCATCGTGGTGTTCTGGATGGAAGAAGTCCACTATCCCTGTAAGCTTCTCCACCTTCTCCACGCCAGCCTCAGTTGGAGTAACTGCCTTTGCCTTCTCATCGACTGTGTAGTCTTCCTCAGGAATGAGCTGGGGAACGATGCGGGCATAGAGGTTGTACTTGTCAACAAGCTCACTTCCCTGACCAGATATGATGAGCGGAGTCCGTGCTTCGTCAATGAGGATGGAATCAGCCTCGTCCACGATTGCGAAGTGGAGACGGCGCTGGACACAGTACTCGAGCGATGGCACCATGTTGTCCCGGAGATAGTCGAAACCGAGCTCATTGTTCGTGCAGTATGTGACATCAGCGAGATATGCCTCACGCCTCGTGCAAGGACGGAGATGCTGCAGACGTTCATCATCATGCTGCGGATCAGTGAAGTCCGGATCAAATATGAACGACTGGTCCTGACCCGAGATGACTGCTACTGACAGTCCCAGGAAGTGGTACAGAGGCGCATTCCAGCCAGCATCACGTCGTGCAAGATAGTCATTGACTGTCACAAGGTGGGATCCATAGCCTGCCAGTCCATTGAGATACAGTGCAAGCGTTGCAACAAGCGTCTTCCCCTCACCAGTGCGCATTTCTGCAATCTTTCCCTGGTGAAGAATGATTCCTCCAATAAGCTGGACATCATAATGCCGCATTCCAAGGATTCGTCGTGAAGCTTCACGGACTACAGCAAATGCCTCAGGGAGAATGTCATCAAGGGAATCATCCAGACGCTTCAGCCGCTCCTCCTCAGACTCCTCCTCTGCATCATCCTCAGCAGCATCAGGATAGAAGCCATCAGCATCATAGGATTCGACTATGGATCCCACGAGCGGATGGCCAAGTGACTCCACAGGAGATGTGTACCCGATCCTCGACCGGAACTCGGCAGTCTTTGCAGCGAGCTCGGAATCAGAGAGTTTCTCCATTGCAGGTTCGAGATCATTGATCTCATCCACAATCCGCTGGAGGATGCGGAGTTCCTTTTCAGTTGGATCGCCGAATACGCGGCTCAAGAACGACATGTACCAATACTACCGCCTTGAGGACAAAGCCACACATTCTGAAGAGGAAAGACGCCCCGGAGAAAAGAATCCCCGGGGCGCCCTGTCCAAACGAAGCGGGCAACTAGAGTCCCGCGAACGTCCTTCCCACATCCATGGTGCGCACTGATGAATGTCCCTTGTGCGCTGTCATCCGCTGCTTGCGCTGTGCCAGCCGGCAATCCAGCGTATCCACCAACTGCTCAACGACCTGCGGGAGTTCATGTGCATGCTGCCGGATGTGCAGTGTGCCATGACGCAGCTCTACCCGTGCCACTGCCGACCACTCATGTACCCGATGTGCTTCACGTGTCAACACCAGCGAAACATTCTCAATCTGCGGGTATTGCCCGAGACGCTCTGTGAGACGCTTCTCCGCATGCATGCGGTTGTCGTGATGAATCGGCGTTTGAGCTGTTACAGTCACACGCATATTCTGATCCTCCATAGATCGGAACCAGTACAGGGATCATTATAGATCCCGTGCAGAAAAACTCCAGAGGAAACACATCATTGTAACCAAACGCACGGATCGGATGACCCAGGTTGCATGTCCTGCTCCCACACGTTGATGAATGCGGAACAGGAGCGAGAGTTCAGCTAGAGCAGGGTACGACTTGGGGATGATGCAGGTGCTGGCATGGGACCAGTCCGTACCACACCATGCCTGATCGCGTCCCACGTGTGCAAGGATGCATTCGGAAGGTACGAGGCAACAATTGAATTGCCAAGCACAAGGCGGCATTCATTGACATCTCTATCAACAATCACGCTTCCATTCGCATCATAGAGGCGAAGATGTGGGGGGCGACATCCTGCTAGCTGTCGTCGAATGCTGGCATGTGCCTCACTGAAGGTTCCATCCAACTCGATACTTCTGGTTTCCAGCCGACCAGCATCATTGCGGAAATCATATTCGAATGTCATGTCTCAGTCCCCCTCACACTCTTCGGACTTCATTCCGAATGATGCTCACACAGTACCAGACCATACACCGAGTACTCAAGCAGCTTCAGGAGCTCAGCCATCATCCTCGTGCAGGGTGATCGTATCGCCCGAACCTATGCCAAGCCCCTTCATCGTGCCAGCAGGGAGTTCAATTGCTGCAACTGCGTGAAACACCATCCTGCTCATGCGCCACGGACGTATGGAATGGAGTGCATGGAGAATCTTGCCATCCCGGTCAACGAACGCCACATCAATGGGAAAGCGCATGAAAAACATGTGGATGGAGCTGCATGGAGAAAGGATGAGTGCCTGACCATTGTGAAAGTCCTTCCTCATCATGAGACCACAGAATCTGCTCCACATTGAGTCTGCCATCTCAACTTCCGTAGCTACGACTGCACCATCTGGGCATCTCAGTTCACGCTTCATAGCCGTTTCTCCCGAGGAGGAATTCCACCAGCTGTCCTGCAAGAAGCTCTGGATCGTGACAGTGGATTGTCCTTATGCCAAGTTCCTGTGCTGGCTCAAGGTTGTGGGGCAAATCATCAATGAAGCAGCATGCACTGGGAGGAAGCTCAAGCTTTTCGAGTGCAAGCTCGTAGATTGCTGGATCAGGCTTTCGCATGCCCACATTCCCTGAGACAATGGTTACATCAAAGAGATCCCCACTGCCGATCTCAGGAACGTCCCCAAAGGCATCACGTCCAGCAGTGGAGATGATCGCTGT
Organism: Candidatus Dormiibacterota bacterium; assembly: GCA_027451645.1. Taxonomy (GTDB): domain Bacteria; phylum Chloroflexota; class Dormibacteria; order Aeolococcales; family Aeolococcaceae; genus JAJZLL01. The sequence goes on from DAIDIX010000097.1 coordinate 6,842, forward strand.
CCTCTTCCCTCCTCTCCTCAGCTGCCGCACAGCATCAAACATCGAA
>DAIDIX010000098.1 GCA_027451645.1 Candidatus Dormiibacterota bacterium
GCATGCTCATCTGATAATGGTGCAACGTTTCACATTGCATCTCTTCCCGTGAAGGGCAGTGGAACACGCTTCATCACGGGAATGGCCTTTCCGTCTCCAACGGAAGGATGGATCGAACTTGCATCACCCACAGCTTCAGGACTTTCTTCCGCGCATGCTCAAGCTGAGACTGTCCCACTCGGGGGTGGTCCAGAGAACTTGTATGGTGTGATATACGCAACGAGCAACTGTGGGCAGAGCTGGACAGCTGTCCCACTGCCGGGATTGAGACAAGCCTATCTCGCATGAAATGAAATGATACAAAGCGTGATCAGCGGATTTGTAACATCTCATTACACCAAAGCGGAATACAGGCGATTATGCTTTCCGTATGACGCGACACAGATCAGGCTGGCCTCTACGAAGGGTGCTGATTCTTCTCTGCACATTCTGCCTTCTCCTTCTTCCCCTGCAGCAGGTGCGTGCAGCAGCGGGGTGGATTTCTGTGACTTCTGCTGATACGAGTTCCTCCCTTGGGAATGAACTGCCAGGAATCTCCTGCATCTCAGGAGCCAGCTGCTGGGCTGTCGGCTGGTCAGTCAATGCAGGAGGGTTTGACCAGACACTGACAGAACAGTGGAATGGAGCGCAGTGGCAGATCATTCCGTCAGCCGACCCCGGAGGAAGTGCGGAGAACAATGGCCTCTATGCAGTAACCTGTGTGTCCAGCTCGGACTGCTGGGCTGTCGGCTGGTACCTCAACGGTTCGGGAGATGATCTCACGCTCATCGAGAACTGGAATGGCACTGCCTGGACACAGTCCACAAGTCCAACCCCTGGCACGTTGACGACTGGATCCACCTTTGGAATCACGTGCACCAACTCAATAGTGTGCCTGAATGGCATTGTCTGCCCGAATGCATCGGACTGCTGGGCTGTTGGCTACTACGGTGACTCAGCAGGGGACACTCAGACACTCGCACTGCAGTGGAATGGCACCTCATGGAACCAGGTGGCGACTGCAAATCCCTCGGGAACAGGTGCGAACAATGGGTTCAACGGAGGTGTGGCATGTCTCTCCACAACAGACTGCTGGGCAGTTGGCTGGCATGTCGTGACGAAGGTCATAACACTTGCGGAACAGTGGAATGGGACAACCTGGAGTCAGGTTGCAACTGTCGACCCCTCGAGCAGCTATGAGGCCCTTTTCGGCCTTGCCTGCACCTCGGCAACCAACTGCCTTGCAGTCGGACGCCAGAATTCATCAACCTACATTCCCCTTGCAGAACAGTGGAACGGCACTGCCTGGGCACAGGTGACAGCACCTGCAGTTGGAACAGGGAACAACATTCTGTACGGCATTGCCTGTGCAAGCACATCGGACTGCTGGGCTGCAGGGTATTCGACAGACACATCAGGTTTCACGCAGACACTCCTTGAGCAGTGGAATGGCTCCACATTTGCTGCAGCGACAACGCCCAACACGTCGACCTCCGAGACGAATGTGCTTTTCAGTGTGTACTGCTGGTCGGATGCATCATGCATTGCTTCTGGTGGAGGAGCATCTCCGTCGAATTCCGTCATGCAGACGCTTGTGCTTGAAAATACTCCTGCCCTTGTCGTTGGCGCAACACTTGCAGGAGGTACCCTGTCGTTTGTAACTGCACCTTCAAATGTTGTGTTCACTCCAATCACTCTTGGAGGCACGGATCAGTCGACATCAGCAACTGAGGTGCTGGACATTGGTGACAACACAGGAACTGGTTCCGGCTGGAATGTCACCATCTCGAACACACCGTTCGTGAGCGGTGCCAACACGCTTCTCAACAGTGATTTCACGGTACCGTCCGCCCCGGTCGTGTCCTGTGATGCAGGCGTGACCTGCACTGCAGCAACGTGGAGCAGTGCTGTAGCGTATCCATTTGCCATGCCAGGTGCAACAGCAACAAAAATGCTTTCTGCGAACGTGTCCACAGGACTTGCGAACCAGTCGGTGACACTCGACTGGAAAGCGGTGTTCCCAGCAGATGCATACAGTGGCACGTATACCTCAACGTGGACCCTGACACTTGCAGCAGGTCCGTAACGCCCAGCGTGGAGCGAACCTTCACGTGGACACCTTAGCAGTCGAGTGGGAAATCGTTTGATGGGACAAACACCACCTGCACATCACCTCACCTGCATGAACGGCCATGCACATGTACACCTTGGACCTGCAGTGAAGGGATGTCCTCTTTGCGGTGCACCGCTCTTTGGCACCTGTCCCAACGGCCATGCATTCCGCTGGGGTGACGTACGCTGCAGGGTCTGCGGAACAGCACTCCACAAGACTTATGCTGACAATCCAGAGTTCGTGCAGTATGCACGTGCAGCGACATGGAAGTCGAGATGGTGGATTGCCTTCCTCGCTCTCGTCGTGGCTGCAGTTGTGTTTGCAGTGCTGACGTTTCCGTACCAGTCGCTTCTGCATGGAATGACTTCGCCTCGTCCAGCTCCCACTTCCAGTACCTTCAGTCTGTATCCCACTGCGGATCATCCTGTTGCGGGTCCCCGGATTTCCCTCCCCAGTGCACTCTTCGCGAACACACCATCTGGTGATGGGGTGCTTGTGACTGCAGATGAAGCGAGCAGGATTGCCCGAGCGGACTGGCCACTCTGGCAGAAGGCGATGATCACGAATGACACGAGGGCACTTTCCGAACTTGTTGCTCCGGGCGCGTTCCAGACAGGAATAATTGCAGCCTGTGCACTCGATGGACACAGCTGCACCACGTATGCCTCACCTCTTGTACTTCATTCGCTCACAGCAGTCGTGCCTGTGGAAACGTCGTATCCGCTGTACTTTCTTGCAGAGGTAACTGCAGCAGGATCGATTCCTTCATCTTCAAGTGGTATTCCGCTTACAGGAATGACTGTCGAGGAGATCTTCACAAGAGGATCCCCGCAGAATCCATGGCGAATAGCTGAGTATATGGAGATTTCGCCACAGTCGGATGGCAGTTTCTATCAGTTTCCATTCGCATTCGAGACTGCGAGCGAGGCAGGGTATCCCTCCCTTCCAGTAACAGACACATTCAATCCTGTCCCAAATGCAGGCACTCCAGGCATTTGGGCATCAATATATGAATCCTCACTTGCAGAGTACTGGCAGCACTGGAAGGTTGCAGGTTCCCCACCAGTGCCGTCACTCTTTCCTGTTTCAGGAAATGCATGGTCCGATGGCCAGGAGCTTGGTGCCAGCTGTCGTGAGGGGTGTGTCACACATGGAACGGCAAACTACTACAACTTTCACAGTGCCCTGTCTCTTGGAAACTGGGTCTTCAGTGCTGCAGGCTCGCTTCCCATGGTGTGTGGAAGTATTGTCGATTCTTCACAAAACCTTCCTGCCCAGGGTGGAGGACTGCTGCACCAGGATCCGGGACGGGAAAACTGGGGTGAAGTCCTCACGCCGGGCACGTATTCGGAGATCTCCATTGAGACACTGCATCCTGTCTGCATCTTCAGCTACGGTCCAGGAATCGATGAGATCAGCGGAACTGCGTATGCCTATGCAGCAACTGGGAAGACGTGAGCATGCTCCGTCAGGGGCGAATGCCGTTCCAGAACAGGTCGACAAGAGACTGTGCTGCAGCATGGGGGTCAGGGAACTTCTTCTTGCCCTCAGTGTCAATTGCGGATCCGAGATTGAGGAAGGCAATGAACGAGTGGGCGAGGAATACGGGATCGATTGCTCGGCACTCATGTGCTGCGGTTGACTGCTCGAAAGTGGATATGAGCAGATTCCCGATCTGCGCCTCATGGGTACGGATCGTCGCGATCTGTTCTGGAGAGAGATCTGAAGTGGCCTCGCCCATCATGATGGCGAACCGGACAAACGGATCGGGTATGTGGAAAAAGCCCTCAGCAACCTTCTGAAGTCGGACGTGTAGAGGTTCATTCTCAGCAAGGAGCTTCGATGTCTGGGATGCAGCACGTGCGAAGATCCACTCGGAGACTGCTACGACCAGTGTCGGCTTGTCAGGAAAGTGGTAGTAGATGGCAGCCTTTGTGACTCCGGCTCGTGCTGCAACCATTTCCATGGAGACGCCCTTGTAGCCGTGCTCCATGAAGCATCCAGATGCAGCAATGATGATTGCATCATGGGTGGGAACACGAAGCTCGGACTGGGGCGGACGGCCTGGAGAGCGTTTGGAGACAGCCATGCGTGTCACCTCTGTGAAGGAAATGCTGCTCTATGCTGGATCGGGGGAAGCAGTGTCGGGAAGTGTTGATGTGCAGAATGCACACCGCCGTGCCTTGACAGGGACATCACTCAGGCACTCTGGACACTGTCTGGTAGTGGGATCATCCGTGGGAGCACCTTTGGCATGTCTGGCAGCAAGTGCATTGACAGGCTTCACGATGAAGAAGAATACGCCAAGAGCAATGAAGAGAAATGAGAGGATGGAGTTGATGAAGTCGCCGTAGCCAAAGGTGCTTCCATGGAGCATGAAGGTGAGCTTGCTGAAATCCGGCTTTCCGAACACTGCCACAACGAGCGGAGTGATGAAGTCCTTTACGAGTGCTGCGACAATTGCTCCGAATGCGCCTCCCATGACTACACCGACTGCGAGGTCTACCACGTTGCCCCGTGCAATGAATGCGCGAAACTCCTTGAACATTGGTCATTCTCCTTCACTCAGATCTGCTGTACTGACGGTATCATGGTATGCGGCCATTGTGGATGACTCTGCAGGCTCACCCAATGGGAGGGGGCAGTCACTCATGGCAGTGCTGGCTGATTGCAGATGGGGAATGACGCATGGATGAGGGTGATTCGCGGAATCTCATCGACTACTACAAGTTCGTCGAGGATGAGGTGATCCGTGGGGATCTGGATTCCCGGCGCGTACCGCTTGCCATTGCATGCGAGAATTTCAGCCACGACATCAATGTTGCAGCAGTAGTCAGGTGTGCGAATGCGTTTGTTGCGAAGCGTGTTCACATCTGCGGGAGACGGAAGTTCGACCGGCGTGGATCAGTGGGAACTCACCACTATGAGCATCTTGAGTTCGCACCTGATACTGCTTCCGTCATTGAGCAGTACCGTATGCAGGGATACCACATCGTTGCTGTGGACAATGTGAGCGGGAGTGCGGATATCCGGAGCCATCAATGGCAGCAGAAAACGCTCATGATCTTCGGGCAGGAGGGGAACGGCATCACTGACGAGTCACTTGAGCGTGCAGATGCTGTCGTGGGCATTCCCCAGTTTGGCTCGGTGCGCAGCCTCAATGTCGGAGTTGCAGCTGGCATTGCAATGTATGACTATCATGTGAAGCTCGGCAGTGCACTGGTGCCGGCTGAAGGGTAGGACGATGGTGGAGCACTGAGAGATTTCGTGGGGTAGCATAAACGTATAGCAATAAGCTAACCTTAACTGACAAACTAATATATGCTCTGTTTCAGGCAGCAGGGCATCGAATGTCAAAGGAGGTTGGCCATGGCTCGTCCAGCTGGTACACCACACAGTGTCCTTGGGACACTGCGGAAAGCAACAGTCTCAATGGAGGAGGAACCGCTCCGAGAGGGGACGATGAAGGCAGTCGTCTTCCATGGGCCAGGGGATATGAGCTGGGAGAAGGTTCCCCTTCCGCAAATCCGGGAAGAGACTGATGCAGTTATCCGGGTTGATACCACGACGATCTGCGGAACTGACCTTCACATCCTCAAGGGCGATGTTCCAGAAGTGACACCAGGAACAATCCTTGGGCATGAGGCAGTAGGCACTGTCGAGTCTGTGGGCACTGGTGTGAAGCATGTCCGGATTGGCGACAGGGTACTTGTTTCCTGTATTACCTCGTGCGGCATCTGCGAGTACTGCAGAAAGGGCATGTACGGACAGTGCAGTGCAGGCGGTGGCTGGATCCTTGGTCACACGACACACGGTGTGCAGGCACAGTATGCACGCATCCCCCTCGCAGACACCTCACTGTATCGTGTGCCTGAAGGGCTGACAGATGAGCAGGTGCTCATGCTCTCTGATGTGATGCCTACAGGCTATGAAATTGGCGTGTTGAGTGGAGCTGTCGAGCCGGGCTGCTCTGTTGCAATTGTTGGAGCTGGTCCCATTGGACTCTCCGCACTCCTGGGCGCACGGATGTTCTCGCCAAAGCGCATCATCCTTATTGACCCGGATGCGAACCGCCTGGGTGTGGCCACGAAGTGGGGTGCTGATGCTGTTGTGAACAACAGCACGCACAATGCAACAGATGCAGTCATGGCACTGACAGACCGTGCAGGAGTGGATGTGGCAATCGAAGCTGTCGGAACGCCTGCAACCTTCGAGCTCGCAACAACACTTGTGAAGCCTGGCGGGCACATTGCAAATATTGGTGTGCACGGCAAGCCTGCCACTCTTCACCTCGAGACACTCTGGACACGGAATGTCACGATCACTGCTGGACTTGTGAATACCACGTCAACACCGATGCTTCTCGATCTTGTCCACTCCGGGAAGCTCGACACCTCGCGGTTCGTTACGCACCGATTCACCATGGATGCGTTCATGGAAGCATATGACGTTTTCCGGAACGCAGCTGGGAACCAGGCCCTGAAGGTTGTGGTTGCCCGCGAGCATATCTAGCCCCCCTTGTGCGGAGACGGCCATCTGGCCGTCTCCGTCTTTACTGGGACTGCACTACGTGTGGGAGGAAGGTGAAATGTCTTCGTGGATGACCACAGATGAGGGTGAACGCAATATGCGGAGGGCTCGCGTGCCCATCCGCATTGCTGGATGGAATGCAGGTGGAGCATATCCGGGCTGGATGCAAGGGTCTGGTGATCCAGCTGCCCCCTGGAGAGAAAGCACTGTGCTTCTG
>DAIDIX010000099.1 GCA_027451645.1 Candidatus Dormiibacterota bacterium
CCGGATGCGCATTCGCTACTGCAACTGCTGTGCCAACAGCACCCAGAAGCGCTGCATCATTCTCTCCATCTCCCACACCAACTGCATCATCCAGATCGATATGGAGTCGCCTCGCTGCTGCACGGAGCCCTGATGCTTTGTCCACTCCAGGCATCGTGAGCATGAGGGAGCCGACATTCCGTTCACATTTCATCCCCATTCCGTGATCCCTGAGAAATGCCCGAACCTGCTTCTCGTACGCAGTGGGGATGGACAGTATTTCATGGCCTGAAAACATGTTCGGAAACTGCTGGCACAGTGCAGTCCGCCACGCATCAGGAATGGGACGTGCTGTGCGCTCCTCAGTCCCCGTTGCCGGGTCCCAGAGTACTGCTCCATTCTCTGCGACAACACAGTCAAACAGATGGAGAAACGGAGTCATGGGGGGGCGTCCCTCACCAGCAATATCCTGCATGTCCCTTCCTGTGACGAGAATGAGGATTCCTCCAGCCTTCCTGAACTCCAGCAGTGCCGCTACGGTTTCCTGCGACAGGACTCCATGCTCTGCAAGGGTGCCATCATAATCCGAAGCGAGAATGAGACGGTGTTGCATGTGCCCATTATGTCCGAACACGGACAGGTCTGTGGGAATGCCATCATTCCCGATGTAAAGACATTGTTTACGAATATGTCACATCGCAATATTCCTCGTAGCATGGAGGCATGGCACACCAGTTTCGCCGCAGCAGTGCAGGATTCATTGCAGTCTGCATTCTCATTCTCAGTGCATGCAGCATGAAATCAGTCAGCGCTGCAGTACAGATAGCCAATGATGTCTACACTGTGGCTGGGACTGGCAGTGCTGGGTATTCGGGGGATGGCAGTCCTGCCACAGCAGCAACATTCACGACGCCAATAGGCATTGCCATTGACAGTTCCGGAAACCTCTATGTTGCAGACATGAATAACAGTGTCGTTCGGGAGATCGCTGCAACGACCCATACACAGTTCGGAATATCGATGACTGCAGGTGACATTTACACCGTTGCTGGAACAGGTACTGCAGGAACGACAGGCGCTGGCGGACCAGCTACAAGTGCAGAGCTCAACCAGCCGTGGGGAGTGTATGTCGACAGCAGTGGCAACCTCTTCATTGCGGATTCTGCAGGCAACATTGTCCAGGAAGTCGCAGCTGCCAATGAGACGGAGTTTGGCATCACCATGACTGCGAATGACATCTACACCATTGCCGGTACGGGAGCAGCTGCGTACTCAGGAATTGGAGGGCCTGCAACTGCAGCTGCAATTGCAGCACCACGGTCCATAGCCATGGACAGTGCAGGGAATCTCTACATTGCAGGCGCAACATACAATGTCATCGAAGAGCTGGCAGCTACTTCGGAAACCGACTGGGGACAGGCCATGACTGCAAATGACCTGTACACAGTCGCTGGGACAGGGGCTTCCGGCAACACGGGCAATGGAGGTCCTGCAACAAGTGCGGATCTCAACGGCCCGTGTGATGTCACCCTTGACAGCAGTGGAGACCTCATCATCGCTGACCAGGGTAACAGCATTGTCCAGGAGGTCGCAGCAACTGCCCACACTCAGTTTGGCATTGCCATGACTGCGAATGAGATGGCGGTGCAGCAACGAGTGCTGCACTCAACCAGGTTGCTGGAGCTGTCGTTCTGCCAGATGGCAATCTTCTCGTTGTCGACTACGCCAACCAGCGCATCCGCATGGTTGCAGCGTCCTCAGGCACGTTCTACAACGTGCCAATGACTGCTAACGACATCTACACCATTGCCGGGACAGGAACGGCTTCCTACACCGGTGACAGTGGAGCAGCACTCTCAGCGACCTTCGACAACCCAGGACGGGCTGTATACGACTCAAGTGGAGACCTCTTCATCACGGATGAGGTAAACGATGCAGTCCGGGAAATCGCAGGATATTCGAACACTGGAGCTGTCACCATATCAGCGGCTGTGCAGAGCGGCACACTTGCCTTCATCACTCCGCCTGCTGGATTCACATTCACGCCCATTACCCTCAATGGCACAAACCAGACCATGACTGGCACAGAGACCCTCGATGTCGGCGACAACACCGGAACTGGCTCCGGATGGAATGTCACCCTCTCGGACACAACCTTCACCAATGGCGGAAGCGGCACCCTCGCAAACACGGATTTCACCATACCTTCACCCCCCACAGTGGTGTGTGATACAGGGATCACGTGCAACCTTGCAAGCCTCACCAACATCTACTCCTCCTATGCACTTCCCGGCACAACTGCTTCGCCTCTCCTTGAGACAGCAGCAGGATCGGGCATGGCAAACCAGACAGTCACCATTCCCTGGCAGGCATCGGTACCTGCCTCTGCCCTGAGCGGTTCATACAGCTCAACGTGGATTCTCACCCTCCAGGCAGGTCCCTGACAGGTCTGGTTCCGCTGCTGCCATTCCTGGGTGGATTGCGGTTTTCCCGAGATTTCACTACGATGGCACCAGAGATCACACAGGGACATCAATGACGACTCCACTACAGGATGAGCTCCGGAGCGTACTCGAGGCTTCGTGGAATGAACGCTACGGCTACACTGCGCCCAATCCACGGAAATACCCGTACCAGTGGCTCTGGGACTCATGCTTTCATGCCATCTCATGGTCAGAGTACCGTGATCCACGTGCACTTCGGGAGCTCGAATCGCTCTTCTCTGCCCAGCTTCCCTCCGGATTTGTCCCGAATGTCATCTACAGGCCACGCTCCGTATGTTCCCGTGCCCTCTGGAAGAATGCATTTTCCGGATATTCGGATATCACCCAGCCTCCAATGTACGGACATGCACTCCGTGTGCTCCATGACCGCGGGTACGATGTCTCCCATCTCATCACGCCTGCACGGAACGGTCTTGCATTTCTGCTGAAGGAACGGCGGGATCCCGCGACTGGACTTCTCCGGATCATCCATCCATGGGAATCCGGATGTGATGATCTTCCAAGGTGGGACAGCTGGTCGCATGGCCGATACCACAGGTCGACATGGAACATCCGGAAGTACTACTTCCTCCGTCGCGTGAAGCTCGATCACGGAGCATCCATCAGCAATCCAGCATTTGCAGTCGATGCAATCTCATTCAATGCACTTGTCGCCTTCAATGCCCGCGAGCTTGCATCCATCACTGGGGACACTGTGCTTGCAAAGCAGGCGGATGAACTGGCAGCTGCCATTGAACGGAGATGGGACAATGCACGAGGGACATGGGTGGACTGCATGCCAGATGGCACCACGAGACCCTCCTCTTCAGTACGCACACTTGATGCCCTCCTCCCCCTTCTTGTCAGCAGCAATGCTGCACACAGAAAGGCAGCCTGGGAAGCGGTATTCAGCCCTGATGAGTTTTGTGCACCCTTCGGCCTTCGGGCAGTTGCGAAATCGGAGCCGACATATGCGCCTGATGGCTACTGGCGTGGAGGTTCCTGGGCACAGATGATGTATCTCATGTGGGTAGCTGCAGCACGGGAAGGACATCCCCGTACAAAGGACCTTGCACGTCTCCTGACCAAGGGGGTTGCTGCATCACAGGCTGCAGAACACTGGAATCCAGAAACAGGGAAAGGCAACGGTGCAACTCCCTGCGGCTTCTCAACTCTTGCAACAGTGGCTGCTCCGACAGTTCAGTGATGGCCTCCTCCCCACCCGCAGTCCTTGTTGCCCCCAATGCCTACAAGGGAACGCTCTCTGCGTACAGTGCAGCTGTCGCCATTGCACGGGGCTGCACGAGTGAAGCACCTGGCATCACTGTCCAGATTCTCCCTGTTGCCGACGGGGGAAATGGCATGCTCGATGTGCTCCTTCACAGTGCACGTGGGTCCTCGTATACGGTTCACACTGTTCCTGGACCTCTTGGTACTCCTGTATCTGCACGCCTGGGATGGCTTTCACCCACGCATGCAGTGGTTGAGCTGGCTGAATCATCGGGGATTGTCCATCTTGTCCCAACCTCCCAGACTTCCCGTACAGCAAGTTCCTACGGCTGTGGCATCCTCATTGCCGAGGCATGCAGAAGGGGAGCTCAGGATATCCTTGTGGGCCTTGGGGGGAGTTCATCGACTGATGGAGGTACTGGACTTCTCGCGGCCCTGGGTGCCAGGTTTCTCGACAGGAATGGCACTCCTCTTCCTCCAGGCGGTGCTGCACTGCAACGTCTGTCGAAAGTGGATCTGTCCCGTGCCCGGGAAGCTGTGCGCAATGTGCGCATCACTGTTGCAGTCGATGTCGATGCACCACTTCTTGGCCCACATGGGGCTGCAGCGCAGTTTGGTCCGCAGAAGGGTGCAACCCCCAGTGATGCTGCCGTCCTTGACGATGCACTGGCCAACTTTGCCTCGCTGCTTCCCGAGGAGGATCGTGCACGTGCAGTCCATCCAGGAGCAGGTGCAGCTGGAGGCACTGGCTTCGGACTTTCACTTCTCGGAGCAGAGCTTGCACCTGGAGCTGGACTCGTCCTCGATACCATTGGCTTCAATGCTGCACTCGAGGAAGCGCTTCTCGTCATTACTGGCGAGGGGACCATTGATTCAACCACTCTCCAGGGAAAGGCTCCATACGAGGTAGCCCGACGGAGCAGGACCCATGGAGTACCCTGCTTTGCCATTGGAGGAAAGGTCACTCTCGATCCTTCCCTCTCGCCGTTTACGGGATGTGTGGACTGCACATCAGTATGTCAGCCCAATGATCCGCGGAATGCTCCACGTCGAGCTCTACGGGAAGCAGCTCGCTCCCTCATCCATGAGCTTGGAGTCGTGTCCATATAGGACGCAGTGCACGAGCCCCCCGGACAGGTGTGCCGTATTCCCTGCAGCAGAACCTAATAGACTGGCGTGACATACTGCGGAGAGCGCTCATCCCTTCCGTAGACGATGGCACCGTAGATGTCCTGCAGTGCTTTCGATACACTGCCTGGCGTACCACTGCCAATAGTCCGGTGATCAATGCTCACAACAGGTGAAAGCTGGGCCCCTGTGCCACAGAGGAACACCTCGTCTGCTATGTACAGCTCCGTCTTGTCGATGGTCCGTTCAATGACAGGAAGCTTGAGATCCTCCTCGACAAGCCGGAGGATGACCCGACGCGTGATTCCCTCAAGAATGTTGTCCGTCACTGGTGGAGTGAGCACCGTGTTGTTTCTGACAATGAAGAGGTTCTCTGCACTCCCCTCGCAGACATGTCCATCAGTGCTCAGCATGATTGCCTCATCAAAGCCGTTCTCGATAGCCTCGGACTTCGCAAGTGCACTGTTGATGTACACGCCAGTACACTTCGCACGCACTGGAGCCATCGTGTCATCGATCCGCCTCCACGATGAAACCATGCAGGAAATCCCGTTCGTGTCAACGTAGTCTGCCATGGGTGTCATGTATATTGCAAAGCCGTCCGGGAGGTCGTGGAGCCGAACCCCTATGATCTCTGAACTCTTGTACAGGAGAGGCCGGATGTAGATGTTCTCCCGGTAGCCGTTTTTCCTGATGAGGTCGAGCGTGATTTCGCAGAGTTCCTTCGTGCTGAGGTCGAGCGACATGCGCAGCACTCCAGCACTCTGCCGCATGCGGTCATAGTGTTCTGACATGAGGAGCACGAACAGCTGCTCCTGTTCTGCATTCCAGTATGCCCGGATACCCTCGAAACAGCCTGTTCCGTAGTGCAGGCCATGAGTCATGAGTCCCACTTTGGCATCTGCGTACTGGCATGTCCTGCCATTGAAGTACACCCATGTCTGCTCTCGCCGCTGCGTCTCATCTGCCGCAGTGAGTGACGACGCTGTTTGCACCATAGTCACAGCCTCCCACAAGATGACACATCGGAGATGATGTGCACTGGTTCACTATGCCACATCCCATCCTGTCTCCGTCCTCCACATAAAGCGTACCCTGAACGGAGAGACCATCTCCCCATCACTGCAGTTCCTCGACAACCATGACCCCTTCCACCACTTCCCTTCCCGTTTCTGTCAGATCCGCTCACTGGAACCCCACTGCTGCGGAACTCAGGAGCTGCATCGCTGCCCAGAATGGTGCACATCCCACAGCAACAGGCACATACAGCATTACAACCCGTGTGAAGAGCAGGATCCCGGAAGCCACATATATCCTTCCCGGTCCGGATGGCAGGGCAAAGGGGCCAGCTCTCTCCCGGGAAGCAGCTGACAGCATTGCACAGGCTCAGAACGACTACCTTGCAGCACGGGATGTCTTCGTTCTCGATGGCTGCATCGGAGGTGCACCTCCTCTCCAGAGTGATGTCCGGCTCATTGTCGACCAGTCGTATCCCCATCTGGCAGCAATGCAGCAGATCCTCCACTATCCGTCCACTGGGGAGGTGCGGCCCTCCCTGCCACCGTGCACAGTCATCGTGACACCGGACTGTGCTGCTCCTGGCATACCTGGCGGCCGGGCAGTCCTTGTCGATCTTGCCACACGGACTACCCGCATCCTTGGATCTGACTATTTCGGAGAAGTGAAGAAGGCTGGATTCCGGCACTGGAATGCAGAAGTCTATGATGCTGGCGGCCTTGCTCTCCATGCAGGATGCAAGGTCATTCCGATGGATGTGGGGGAGTCGACAGTCCTCATCATTGGAATGAGTGGCACAGGGAAGACAACAACAACATTTGCGGACATCCATGGAAGTCTGCCTGTTCAGGATGACTTCGTTGGACTTCTCCCCGGGGGAACGGTAATCGGTGGAGAGAATGGCTGCTTTGCCAAGGTTACGGGGCTCGACCCAGCACATGAACCAGCA
>DAIDIX010000100.1 GCA_027451645.1 Candidatus Dormiibacterota bacterium
GCTTCTCCGTAAACTCAGGGATATCGTCGAGGACAGAGGGATCGGAACTGTTCGCACCACTCGCATGGGCTGCAATGAACAGCACCACCAGGGACCCATCATCATCGTGTATCCAGAAGGAGTGTGGTACGGACATGTGACGCTCGAAGATCTCGACGAGATCGTTGAGGAGCATCTCGTGCACGGCAATCCCGTAGAACGGCTGAGGATTACACCGAACTAGCTGTCGTCCTCGTCCTGCACACGTTCAGGAAGGAGGGGATGGCCACGAAGATCGATGTGCACTCCCCCTGCAATGGCAAGATATGCACTCACTGCATAGATGATAGTCAGATAGACAGGAAAATACATGCCAAGGGCACTGTGCACACCACCTGTCTCCTTCGAGACAACCCCAAGAAGGGCAAGAAGTGCAAGGATGATGCCCAGAACGGATAGAGTGATCTGTGAAGCTCTCGGTGAAGCCCTGCAGTATGACCACCAGAAGAGTGCCGCAGCTGCAGTAAGGAGAAGATCCGTAAGCAGGGAGCTGCCAATGAACGTCCTGCCGAGAATGCTTCCGCCAAGGTGACCAGCCTTCTCTGTAGTGAATCCAGCTGCCCACATCACGCCTGCTGTGAGGACATAGACGGGAGAGAGAAGCTGGCCTGTTGCCCTGGTCCGCGTTATCTGATTCACCTGTCTTTCCCTCCTGGACGTCTCCTCACAAGATAGCTTGCTGCAAGGAGACCGACAAGAATCAGCATACCAACGATGCTTGCAACTGTACCGCCGTTGATGGCAGCACCTGAAGCCATTATCTGGAGCATGCCTGCTGCCTCAGCCAGCGAGACGAGATCACCGCTCAGGACTTTGCAGGTATACGGCCCTGAAAGTAGACATTGAGTTCCTCCTGCGTTGGACGCGACTTCCGACGCCTGGTACGCCGTCCAGGAAGTTCAATCGGCTGGCGCATGAACCGCTCCTGCACCACAAAGACTGCCTCAATGAGATCCGTGAGTGGCGTCTCGGGAGTGCAGGGAATGCCGTACTCGCGCAGCTTCCCAAGCACGAATGTTGGCACCTTGCCACCCCGGAGATTGATCTCCTCGAGATGTGCAAGAAGACCATCGAACTCGCACAGCGTGTCTCGACGGGATTCACGCTGACTGTCATCTTCTGCCTCCCAGGCAACATTGCGGAAGACACGACGCCGTACATATGTGGCCATTTCGGTCACCTCCAGAACGTATCCGGTACTCGTACATAACGAGGACGTAGAGAAAATCGACGAGCGGTCAGATCGCTCAAGGACAGGATATCAATATGCGAGACATTTGTGTAGGGGGGAGTTCCTTGGCTGGAATGATCCTCATGCGTAATCCTCCAGCAAGGTTGAATGCATGACACTAGACTTCGATTTCATCACTACGTTCATGGAGCACCACACATGTCAACCTTCCAGTACATCAGGCGAGAGCTCATGCGACGACGTGGGCGTACTCTCACGACTGCCTTCGGTTTTGCAGCAGGAGTGAGTCTTGTGGTGAGCATCATGGGTGTGGCATCCGGACTTGCAACTGCCCAGAACCGCCTGCTTTCTCCCCTCTCCACTGTGGGAACAGACATTATTGTCACGAGGACAGTTGGAGCCACCACAACGCCCTCGCCCTCTGCTTCTCCCTCCCCTGGCACTCCCACACAGGGAAATGGGCCTGGGGAGCGTCAGGGAGGCTTCTTCGCTGGTGGTGGAAGTGCAATCAGTTCCCTCAATGCCAAAGATCAGGCAGCACTCCTCCAAAGCAATGACAGTGTCCTCACGGATCTTTCGAAGCTTGGGCCTCCAGGAACTCAGTTCACTCACGATTTCTTCGTTCCTGGAACTCTCATCACCTTCCCATCCCAGGCTGTGGCGAACATCACCTCAATACCCGGTGTGACTGGCGCTGTCGGGGCACTGAGTCTCCAGGGAGTTCATGACACGGGAACAGTGCCGAAGATTGTTGCAACATTCACTACAGGTGGACAGACACAGACTGTGACGTCTGCTCCACCTCCCCTTACTGCAGCCCAACAGGCACAGGTACGGAGCTGCCTCTTCCAGCAGATACAGTCCCAGCAGGCTTCTTCCCCATCACCCTCACCTTCACAGGGAAGTTCACGGAGCAGCGGAACTGGTGGCGGATTCCGAGGTGGTCCTGGAGGTGGTGACTTCAATTCCGTACTTGCAAAGTGCCTTCCTCCCTCATACCTCAAGTACCAGCAGCAGGTAGTTACACCAATCCGGACAGTGCAGCAGATCGTGAACCCTCCCCAGACGAACCTCAACACGAAGAGCTACACCGTTGCAGGAGTGAATCCTTCAGTGCGGAATCAGGGAGTCATCACTGCAGCACAGGTCGTTTCGGGAACATGGTTCACCGCCTCCCCGAAAGATGAGGTGCTTGTCGATGAGGCGTATGCAACGACAAACAGCCTCAAGGCAGGTTCCACAGTCCAGCTCAATGGAACCACCTTCCATGTCGTAGGCATTGTTGCTCCGACTCTGACAGGAAACGTCTCAGATCTGTACTTCGATCTGGCAACTCTCCAGTCGATGGCAACGCAGCCAGGACGCATCAATGAGATTTTTGTCTCGGCAAAAAGTGCATCCCAGGTGAATGCCATTGCAGCTGCTATTCACACAAAGCTCCCTGGAGCACAGATTCTCACGGCAAAGAGCCTCGCGGATGGTGTCACAGGAAGCCTTGCAGATGCCCACACGCTCGCCACGAGCCTTGGCACTGCTCTCGCCATTGTCATCCTTCTCGGATCCTTTCTTATAGCCATTCTTCTCACCATCTCGAATGTCAACAAGCGCATCCGTGAAATCGGCTCACTCCGGGCCATGGGCTGGTCCCGGGGAAGAGTCGTGAAGCAGCTCCTGGGAGAGACGATCACCATAAGTGTCCTCGGGGGCATTCTCGGCATCGCACTTGGCTTTGCAATCTGCGGAATCATCGATGCAACTGGTCCTGCCCTGCAGGCAACGACTTCCGGACTTGCTGTAGGTGCCTCAACGCTGGGAAGCATCTTCGGCCAGTCATCGACTGCATCTTCCATCTCGACAGTGCATGTCACTGCACCGCTGTCCCTGCCCATTCTCCTCCTGGGGTTCGGGGCAGCGGTGTGTGGCGGCATCATTGCAGGCGCAGTGGGTGGATGGAGGGCTTCCCGTCTCTCGCCAGCATCAGCACTCAGGAATCTCGGCTAGGAACATGGACATGAAAAACGAAACACTCTATACGCTCGCAGATGTGACGCGAACCTACCAGGTAGGTTCAGCAACAGTCCGTGCACTTTCTGAAGCAAGCTGCACAATCCAGCGAGGCGAGATGGTCTCCATCGAGGGACCAAGCGGCTCAGGGAAGAGCACGCTTCTCCTTCTTCTTGGCGTGCTTGAAACACCAAGCAGTGGAACACTCGAGTTCAAGGGAACAGATCTCCGCACCACATCAGACGAGGTGCAGACAGCCATCCGGCGGGATTCCATAGGCTATGTGTTCCAGCAGTTCAATCTCATTCCCACCCTCACAGCCCAGGAGAATGTCCTTCTTCCCATGATGCCTGTAGCCGGGAAGAATTCCGACAAGCAGGAGCGGGCTGGTGCACTCCTCGAGCAGGTGGGACTTGGTCACCGCATCTCGCATCTCCCGGGTTCACTTTCCGGAGGCGAGCAGCAGCGTGTCGCCATAGCACGGGCTCTTGCGAACCGTCCGGATGTCATCATTGCAGACGAGCCTACAGGAAATCTCGACTCTGCCAGTGCCCAGGGAATCATGGACCTTCTTGCACATCTCAATGAGGAGGAGCATGTGACAATCATCATTGCAACCCATGATCCAGCGATTGCGAAACGAACAACCCGGCACATCATCATGCGTGATGGCCGTCTCCTTGAGGATCAGGCTGCTCCAGCTTCCTGAGTGTCTGGTGTACTCCTGCTGGAGGTTCCAAATCGCCTGCTGCATTCATCGACAAGCGTCTTCGCAACTTCCTCCCATGTTGCCTGCACGCCCTCTTCAGCAAGAGATGTTGCACCAGCATCCCGTATGCCGCACGGAATGACATGGGAAAACCACTCGAGGTCCGTGGTGACATTGAATGCAAGTCCATGCTGGGTGACTCCATGGGCCAGTTTCACCCCAATTGCCATGATCTTGTTTCCATGGATCCAGACTCCCGAATACCCTTCACGACGTTCAGCTTCAATGCCAAACGAGGCACAGCAGGCAATGCCGACATCCTCAAGTGTACGTACATAGGCGATGACATCCCCGCGTGTAGGATCAGATGTCATGGGGACGACTTCAGCAAGTGTGAGGATTGGATACACGACGACCTGTCCAGGACCATGAAACGTCACTGAACCACCCCTGTCGACATCAATGACATCAGCACCTTTCGCACGGAGATACTCCCTACCATTGGGCAGGTGGCTCGCTTCCCCATTTCTCCCGACAGTGTAGACAGGACGATGCTCAACAACTAGAAGGGTGTTGGGCACCTCATTCCGAAGCCGTGCTGCTGCGTGCTGCTGCTGCAGTGCCCACCCGTCTGCATACGGCAGATCGCGGTACATCGCAACGGACAGCTGTGAGCTGCTGCCGATTTCCTGTGCCATTTCCTCTGTCAGACCCGTGTCACCTGCTCCTCTGCATGGTACGAGCTCCGGACGAGTGGTCCAGCAACTGTATGCGAGAAGCCAAGTGAAATTCCATACTCCCGGAGTTCTGCGAATTCATCAGGATGGACAAACCGGATGACGGGATGATGCTTGAGCGAGGGTCTGAGATACTGGCCAATGGTGACGATGTCGACATCATGGCTCCGGAGATCCCTGAGCACCTCCTTCACTTCGTCGATTTCCTCACCAAGGCCAACCATGATCCCAGATTTCACCATGTGGTCAGGCTGCATGCGCTTTGCTGCCTTGAGGATGGAGAGACTCTGCTCGTAGTCAGCCTTTGGCCGTACACGGCGGTAGAGCCGGGGTACAGTCTCAATATTGTGATTGAAGATGTCAGGTGCAACATCCATGACAATCTTCAGTGCGGACTCATCCCCCTGGAAGTCGGGAGTGAGCACTTCGATACTGCAGGATGGAACAAGTGAACGGATTGCTGTTATCGTGTCCCGGAATGCTCCTGCACCAAAGTCGGGAAGATCATCACGGTCCACAGATGTCACAACTGCATGGCGGATGCCCATTGCCTCAACTGCCCGTGCAACACGCATGGGCTCCTCAGCATCAAGATCCCCACCACGCTTCCCACTTTTCACTGCACAGAATGCGCAGTGCCGTGTGCAGACATCACCAAGAATCATGAATGTTGCTGTGCCACGTCCCCAGCAGTCAGCAATGTTGGGACACATCGCCTCTTCACACACAGTATTGAGCTTCTCGTTCCTCATGAGTTCATGAAGACGGTTGTACCCCTCACTCATCGGAAGCTTGACTGTGAGCCAGGACGGCCTCCGGTCAACTCCAGGTGGGAGAAGCTGCTTATAGAGTTCGCTCCGAGCCTCTTTTGACATGGTGGGCCGGAGTGGGAGACGTTCAGGAACCTGCGACATGGTTACCCCTCGTAGTCGATCGATCCGTCTTTCAGTGTACGCCAGTTGCAACTCACACGTCCCAGCCGTGCTTCACCATGCCTACCTGCCAAACGACATGCCTGCAATACGCTGGAGTGCAAGCACCTGTTCACTTGCATATTCCTCGGTATAGAACTCCCGTCGTGCCTCAAGAAGATCCCCACGGGTCAGGATTCCCATGCATGTTCCATTCTCTCCCACCACAATGATTTCCGTTCCGTGACTCTCAAGGAGTGCATATGCAGCCTCCCGGAGCAGTGCAGTCTCCTGGACTTCCCGTGGACAGTCCCGCATCACATGAGTGACAAGCTCCTCACCAGCACCATGAAGTGAGGCGAGAACCACACTGTCCACGACGCCCACAGCATGGCCATCAGAGTCAATGACAGGCATCACTGACCATTCCCGACCGAGAATGCCGTCCTTGCCCCTTTCCCAGAGAGACGCGAGGCTCATCTCTCGTGTACACGTCGGCACTTCATGCATGACATCCCGTACCTGCACGACATCGAAGGGATCGACAGCATACTCCCTCATGACATGAAACCCCCTGCGGGCAACCTTCTCCGTAAGGATGGAGCGCTTCAGGATGAGAGCACTCACGAGATACGCAACTAGCGATGCAGCAAGTAGGGGAAGGAGGGTTCCAACATCATATGTCAGCTCGAAGGCGAACACCACAGAGGTGAACGGGGACCGTGTCACGCCACTCAGCACTGCAGCCATTCCAATGAGCGCCCAAATGCCTGCTGATGACCCAGGAAGCACGTGACCGACAATCCCTCCAAGTGCAGCACCCATGATGAGAAGTGGAGCAAGAATCCCCCCACTTGTTCCACTCCCCAGTCCCACAGCCCAGATGGCAAGCTTCACTGCAAGAAGGAGAAGAAGCGCTCCAGCTCCGAGTTTTCCGAGAAGCTCGAGATGGATGGTGTCATATCCAACACCAAGAGCACGTGGCTCAAGAAGCCCTCCCGCCCCGATCACAAGGCCTCCAATCATCGGCCACCACATCC
>DAIDIX010000101.1 GCA_027451645.1 Candidatus Dormiibacterota bacterium
GAATGGCACATATGCAGAACTCTACCGGACACAGTATCTTCGCTCACAGGAAAGTGGCGATCCCGTGGATGTGTTAACAAAGCTGAAAGATGGATCCGCCATCCTTGAGGAGAACGCCTGATCTGAAGCATGTGCAGTCTGTCCTGGAGGTATGTCAATGCAGCGGTTTTCTGTGCAGTCACTCACCTTGCCAGCTGTACTCCTAGCCGTGGGAGCTCTTGCAGCAGGATTCCTTGCGGGATTTGGCATCCGGAGCGAGATGGCTGCAATGCCAGCTGGACCATACCCGTCTGCCCAAATAGTGCAGTCGGGGCAGACAGGATCCGGAGGAAGCATTTCCCAGGGCGGAAATGGGGGAACGCTCTATCCCCGAAACCGTGTGTTGCATGGCATTCTCGGAACTGTTGTCTCCGCGAGTTCGTCATCAGTGACTGTGAAGAATCTTGCGACATCCAGGGACATCACCCTTCATATCACTGCTTCAACTGCTATTACCGATGTCACAGGAGCACACATCGGTTCAGGGGAAATAGCAGTGAATGCCTGCGTTGTGGTGCGTGAGGGGGTCTCTGGAACGACGACCGTTGCACGGGATATCCGCATATTCGCTGGCAGCTTCAATCCCTGCTCGATGCTGTCAGGGGATTTCCCGGGGGGACAGGGGGGCATCACCTTTCCCGGCTTTCCCTCTTCGCCCCTCCTTCCCGCAACGATTGCCACGCCATCACCCTCACCAGGCAGTCCATTCTGATCGTGACAGGTGAATGAACATTGGGTACCCTTAATGCAGGGAGACCTTTGCCATGTCCACACACCATCACGTTCACGAGCCATCATCACCTCCACCGGAGGATGAGGATGTCGAGAATCTCGACCCATCGGAGCAGAACCGGGAAGAGCGCCGGGAGAGAAAGCGCAGGGAGGACATGGTCGTTGATGGCATGGCCTACCGGAATGTCATGAATGCACTTGATCGGAAGCGCAGCAGGCGGTAGGATTCCCGCCCCTCCTTCATCGTCGTACGCTACTAGCGACACGAACCAGACGCATGGAGGAGGATGGCAATGACATCACTGGCAGGCAAACGCATTATCGTGACAGGTGGATCGAGTGGCATTGGCCGTGCCTGTGCGGAACGGTTCGGGAGTGAGGGCGCACATGTTGCGGTCAACTACTACTCTGCTGGGGAGGCAGGGGATGCTGCTGCTGTCGTTGATGCTATTGCGAAAGCTGGCGGATCCGGCATCGCAGTCCAGGGTGATGTGAGCAGTGAGGCAGATGTCATTGCACTCGTCAAGAAGGTGGTCGATGCATGGGGCGGGGTCGATGTGCTTCTCAACAATGCTGGAATCGAAAACCAGGTACCGACACTCGAGATGTCTCTTGAGGACTGGAACCGCGTGATTGAGACCAACCTTACTGGGACGTTCCTCTGCACACGTGAGGCAGGGAAAGTGATGCAGCAGCAGAAGGCAGGCGTCATCATCAACATGTCAAGCGTCCATGAGTTCATTCCCTGGCCAGGATTCGCACATTACACGTCCAGCAAGGGTGGCATGAAGCTCTTCATGGGCACTGTGGCACGGGAACTGGCGCCTTCAGGCATTCGTGTCGTGAATGTTGCACCTGGGGCAATCGTTACACCGATCAATACCTTCGTTCTCGATGATCCTGAGGCAATGCATGCAGTAGAGTCGGAGATTCCGCTTGGACGGATGGGACGGCCAGAGGAGATCGCTGCAACTGTTGCCTTCCTCGCCAGCGATGAGGCATCGTACATCACGGGAACAACCATTGTTGTCGATGGAGGAATGTCCCTCTACCCGAAGTTCGTATGATGTATGCATCCGGGAGGGGAGCTGGCACCTGCATGTCAGGCAAGCCATCAAGGGTCAATTTGATTTTCCCCATAGCAACCCGGTATGATTTTCAATTGCACGTCCATTACCTCGCGATAGGGGTATGGGTGTTGAGGAAGGATAATACAGGCTCATTGCACTGAGGTTGGAGTACCGCATGCCTACAATTCAGCAGCTCGTACGGAAGGGACGAAAGCCCATCCTACACAAGACCAAAGCGCCTGCCCTTCGGGCATGCCCACAGCGACGTGGCGTCTGTGTCCGCGTCTTCACGACAACACCGAAGAAGCCGAACTCAGCCCTTCGGAAGGTTGCACGTGTTCGTCTCACGAGCAAGGTTGAAGTCACTGCATACATACCCGGTATTGGCCACAACCTGCAGGAACACTCTGTCGTTCTTGTCCGTGGAGGACGAGTCAAGGACCTTCCTGGCGTGCGATACCACGTAGTACGCGGTGCACTTGATACTGCAGGAACGAAGAACAGGAAGCAGAGCCGAAGCAAGTACGGCACGAAGCGAGAGAAATAAGAGGAGACGGTGAGGAATGCCACGACGTCGACGGTTTGAAAAGCATCCGGCAGCACCGGATCCCATCTACGCCAGCGTAGCCCTTGGGAAGTTCGTGAACTGCATCATGCTCAACGGCAAGAAGAGCCTTGCACAGAATATTGTGTACGATGCATTCGAACACATACGTCGTGCCTCGAAAAAGGAGCCGATCGAGGTGTTCGAGGCTGCGATGAAGAACGCAACTCCTCAGATCGAAGTGAAGCCCCGTCGTGTTGGCGGTGCAACGTATCAGGTTCCTGTGGAAATCCGGTATGACCGCCGTGACTCGCTTGCACGCCGGTGGATCATCAATGCTGCCCGCGCCCGGCGGGGACACAGCATGGCGGAGAAGCTCTCTGCAGAACTTCTCGATGCAGCAAACGGACTCGGTGCAGCAATCAAGCGGCGTGATGATACACACCGCATGGCTGAATCGAACAAGGCATTCTCACATTTCCGCTATTAGGCAGGAAGGTAGATCGGAATCATGGCTGTGGCAACTGGACGAGTAACTCCTCTTGAGAAGACCCGGAACATCGGGATCATGGCGCACATCGATGCGGGGAAGACCACGACTACAGAGCGTGTCCTCTTCTATACCGGTCGCATCCACAAGATGGGTGAAGTGCATGAAGGCGCTGCGACCATGGACTGGATGGTCCAGGAGCAGGAACGTGGCATCACGATCACCTCAGCTGCAACGGCAGCACAGTGGAAGGGGTACCGCATCAACCTCATCGACACTCCGGGACACGTTGACTTCACTGTTGAAGTTGAGCGCAGCCTGCGGGTGCTTGACGGGGCAGTTGCAGTCTTTGATGCTGTCGCAGGTGTTGAGCCCCAGTCCGAAACAGTCTGGCGGCAGGCTGACCGCTACAGCGTTCCCCGGATCTGCTTCATCAACAAGATGGACCGGATGGGAGCAGACTTCTATGCTTCAGTGAGTTCGATCATTGAGAGGCTCGGAGCCCATCCAGTGCCGATCCAGCTTCCCATCGGTGCTGAGGACAACTTCAAGGGCATCATCGACCTCATCGAGATGAAGGCGATGATCTACATTGATGATCTCGGCACGCAGTCCGATGTCACAGAGATTCCCGAAGAGCTGCTGGACCAGGCAAAGAAGTACCATGCAGATCTCATCGAAGCTGCAGCAGAATGCGATGACAGGCTCATGGAGAAGTACCTTGAGGGTGTTGAGCCATCGAAGGAGGAACTCCTTGAGGCACTCCGTACAGGAACAGTGAGCGGGTCCATTGTTCCCGTGACCTGTGGGTCTGCACTCAAGAACAAGGGTGTTCAGCCCATGCTCGATGCAGTCGTGCATTTCCTTCCATCGCCTGTAGACAGGCCAGCTATCGCTGGAGAGTCACTCTCTGGTGAACCGCTTGAGCGTCATGTGTCCGACGATGAACCATTTGCTGCACTTGCATTCAAGGTAGCAACGGATCCCTTTGTCGGCAAGCTCACATTCTTCCGCGTGTACAGCGGAGTACTGAAGAGTGGTAGCTACGTCTACAATGCGACAAAGCAGAGCAAGGAGCGTGTTGGACGTCTCCTCCAGATGCATGCAAACCACCGCGAGGAAATTGAGGAAGTGCGTGCAGGAGACATTGCTGCTGCAATCGGACTTCGTGACACAACGACAGGAGACACGCTCTCAGCAGAGAATGCACCGATTGTCCTTGAGTCAATGATCTTCCCAGAGCCAGTCATCAGTGTTGCGATCGAGCCAAAAACGAAGGCGGATCAGGACAAGATGGGCATCGCGCTGCAGAAGCTTGCAGAGGAAGATCCGACATTCCGTGTCCGTCTTGATGTCGAGACGGGTCAGACGATCATCTCAGGAATGGGTGAACTCCATCTTGAGATCATTGTTGACCGGATGCTCAGGGAATTCAAGGTCGATGCGAATGTCGGGAAGCCCCAGGTTGCATACCGTGAGACGATCGCCGGTGCAGCACATGGCACTGGCAAGTTCATCCGGCAGAGTGGTGGCCGTGGACAGTACGGACATGTCGAGCTAGAGCTTGAGCCCCTTGAGCCAGGGAAGGGATTCGAATTCGTCAACAAGATTGTGGGTGGTGTCGTTCCGAAGGAATACATCCCGGCAGTCCAGAAGGGCGTTGTCGATTCCCTTACTAGTGGCGTCATTGCTGGGTATCCGGTTGTCGACCTCAAGGTCACGCTCGTTGATGGTTCATACCACGATGTCGACTCGTCAGAACAGGCATTCCAGATTGCAGGGTCCATGGGATTCAAGGATGGAATGAAGAAGGCGAATCCCGTGCTCCTCGAGCCGATCATGAATGTCAGTGTCAATATGCCTGAGGACTTCATGGGGGATGTCATGGGTGATCTCGCAGGCCGTCGAGGAAAGATCCTCGGAATGGAGCAGCGCGGTTCTACGCATTCGGTCTCTGCAGAAGTTCCTCTCGAGATGATGTTCGGGTATGCAACGAATCTCCGGAACATGACTCAGGGTCGTGCATCATACTCGATGCAGTTCGATCACTACGATCAGCTCCCTGGCCATCTTGCTGCTGAAGTGGTGGCAAAGAAGGGAGGGTGAAGCGAGCATGGGTGAATTCAGTAAGATAGATATCGTGTCTAAAAAATCAGCAGGACTGTTGCAGTAGGTGAGGAAGGAAAATGGCAAAGAAGAAATATGATTCATCAAAGCCCCATGTCAATGTCGGCACCATTGGTCACATCGACCATGGCAAGACGACACTGACTGCTGCCATCACAAAGGTGCTTGCAGAGCGCGGAGGTGCAGAATTCCGCTCCTTCGACTCCATTGACAATGCACCTGAAGAGAAGGCACGTGGCATTACCATTGCAGCAGCCCATGTCGAGTACGAGACGCCAAACCGTCACTACGCTCACATTGACTGCCCAGGACATGCTGACTACATCAAGAACATGATCACTGGTGCAGCACAGATGGACGGCGCTATTCTTGTCGTCTCTGCAACTGATGGTCCAATGCCTCAGACACGCGAGCACATCCTTCTTGCACGTCAGGTCGGTGTACCGTACATCGTTGTTGCACTCAACAAGTGCGACATGGTCGATGATGAGGAGCTTCTTGAGCTCGTCGAGATCGAGGTTCGGGACCTCCTCAACAGCTACGAGTTTCCTGGAGACACTGTTCCAGTCGTCAAGGTG
The DNA here is from genome assembly GCA_027451645.1 of Candidatus Dormiibacterota bacterium. Taxonomy (GTDB): domain Bacteria; phylum Chloroflexota; class Dormibacteria; order Aeolococcales; family Aeolococcaceae; genus JAJZLL01. The sequence goes on from DAIDIX010000101.1 coordinate 5,581, forward strand.
AGCGCACTCAAGGCACTCGAGGGCGACAAGGAATGGGAAGACAAGATTATTGAGCTCGTGGATGCAGTTGACAAGTACGTTCCTATTCCAGAGCGCGACATTGACAAGCCATTCATGATGCCAATCGAGGATGTCTTCTCGATTGAAGGTCGTGGAACTGTTGTCACTGGCCGTATCGAGCGTGGTGTGGTCAAGGTCAACGAGAATGTCGAGATCGTCGGAATCAAGGATACGACCAAGACTGTTGTCACTGGCGTTGAAATGTTCCACAAGCTTCTCGATCAGGGTGAGGCAGGAATGAACGTTGGATGCCTTCTCCGTGGAGTGAAGCGCGAAGATGTTCAGCGTGGTCAGGTTCTTGCAAAGCCAGGATCCATCACCCCTCATACGAAGTTTGAGGCTGAGGTCTATGTGCTCGGCAAGGAAGAAGGTGGACGTCATACTCCATTTTTCACTGGCTACCGTCCACAGTTCTTCATCCGTACGACTGATGTCACAGGTACTGCAACTCTTCCTGAGGGAACAGAGATGTGCATGCCTGGAGACAACACCCGTATGGTCATCGAGCTCATTACCCCCGTTGCCATCGAAGATGGAATGCGTTTCGCAATCCGCGAAGGTGGACACACGGTAGGCAAGGGCGTCGTCACGAAGATTCTCCAGTAACACATCGGAATAACGCAGAAGTAGGGAATCGATACAATGGCTCAGAAGATCCGTATCCGACTCAAGGCATACGACCACCGCGTCCTGGACCAGGCAGCGCTGACAATTGTCGCGACTGCAACGCGCACTGGAGCTCGTGTGGCTGGGCCAGTTCCCCTTCCGACACGTATCCAGAAGTTCACGGTCAATCGCGCGACCTTCATTGACAAGGATTCTCGCGAACAGTTCGAGATGCGGGTGCACAACCGCATTGTCGATGTCA
>DAIDIX010000102.1 GCA_027451645.1 Candidatus Dormiibacterota bacterium
AAGACCCTTCGCCTCGCTGCAAAATACGCTGATGCATGCAATCTCTTCGCACATGTAGGACCTGATGTTGTGGCCCACAAGCTTGCTGTCCTTCGCGAGCACTGCGAACGCGAAGGCAGGAACTATGACGACATCGAGAAGACGATCCTCCTCTCTGTGATGCTTACGAATGATGGACATGATGGCTCTACGACACCAGAGCAGTTTCTCGAGCTCATTGAGCCGTTCGCAGCTCTTGGAGTGACCCATGTCATCACAAGCTTCAAGAATGTGACGTCCGAAGAGCCCTTTGCCCTCGTACGGAATGACATCATTCCGGTTCTCGAGAAGGAATTCTCCTCCAGGGCAGAATCCCATACGTGAGGTCTTTCTGCTGCAACCCATGCAGCACACATGTTGTACGATAAGCTGGCGCCAACAAGCGTTCACAAGTGGCCCCGTGGTGTAGCCTGGTCAAACACGCCACCCTGTCAAGGTGGAGAACGTCGGTTCAAATCCGATCGGGGTCGCCAGTTCCCTCTCCGTATGGAACTGCTCAGGACGCTTCCCTATTCTGGGGAATTGAGGCATTCACAGTCCGCACGATGACATCGACCAGTCCATCGTAGAATGCCTGGCGTTCCTCAGCCTCCTGGGCAGGATCACTCCATTCTGCAACCACACGATGCCGGATCCAGGGAGCCATTCGCCGCACAACAACTCCATCATTGACCCGTGCTGTAACAACGGAATCATGGTGCTCATCGACAGCAATGGCAACACTCACGATGTTCTTTCCATCTGCACGCAGTGTCCACTTCCGCTCCCATCGAGGTGTGCCTGAAACGCCTACTGCTCTGCGGATGGCGTACACCTGGATGGTTGCATGATCCATCTCGCTTCCAAGAGCAAGGAGGTACATGCGGACATGTTCATCGACATGGTCTCCCACCCAGACTGCGAGTGCTGGAGCACGCAGGTTGAGTGCAGGGCGTTCCGTCTCCTCGACATTCTCATCGAGTGCATGCGCAATTCCGGCATGACGGACACAGTACATGTGCCCGTTCACCTCTATCCTGTGGTCTGCACACCAGACAGAGGCGCACTGGTTTCCATTGCCATCAGTAAACTCGCACTGATCGATGACTGGATTCAAACACCCGTAGCGAAAGCATCGTGTACGGGAGAATGTGGGTGCGGTATCAGTACTCATGCGGAGAATCCCATCCTCCTCGGGGTCCATCATATTGCTCTAGTGATGGGAATAGCATACTGGCTATCCCCAGCTCTGCCCTTGCTGTACGAGCAGTTGTAACATCGCATCCATACTCACGTCCCACTGCCGAGTTCTCCCACAATGCCAAGGTCTCTGAGCTCGCGTTCCACAGCTTCCGGCTTGAGTGGAGTGTGGAAGCACTGATCGAGAACATCACTGCCGAGAGCTGTGCTCACCTCTGCATCTTCCCGTACACACAGCGAGAAATCCCGCTCGCGTGAGATGGCAAGGAATGCGAGTTCCTGCACCCGTGCATACGCATGTTCCCGAGTCCACCTGGCCTGGTCAATGAGTGCAAAGAGGACCTGCTGGGAAAACACTGTCCCAAAGCTGAAGCCGAGATTCCGTGCGATGTGTTCTGTATCGACATTCATATGCTTCACGACATCCCCGAGATCTGTTGCCATGAACGTGACAAGTGCGCATGCATCGGGCAGTATGATCCGCTCCGCAGATGAGTGGGAGATGTCCCTCTCGAACCACAGGGGGATATCTTCAAGCGAGGTGGCTGCATATCCCCGCAGCACACGGGCGAGTCCAGCAATCCGCTCACTCCTCACTGGATTGCGCTTGTGTGGCATTGCGGAAGAGCCTTTCTGGTGCATCCCGAACGGCTCCATGAGCTCTCCTATCTCCGTCTGCTGCGACAGCCGCATGACAAGCGCAATGCGCTCCATGACACTTCCAAGGAGAGCAACTGCACAGACATATGCTGCATACCTGTCACGTGAGACAACCTGAGTGGCAGAAGAAACACGTGGCAGCTGAAGCTCCTTCCCTACCCGAACCTCAACAGTCTCAGGCACAGTGGCAAACGTACCCACAGCACCACGAACTTTCGCTACACATACACCATCACGTGCATGCTCAAGTTCCCTGCTGGCATGCAGCAGTTCATCACGAAGCACTGCAAACCTGAGTCCCACTGTAGTGACATCTGCATGGACACCGTGCGTGCGTCCGATGCACCAGGTGAATGCATGTGTTCGTGCCACTCCAGCAAGCGCCTCAGCAAGCGCTTCACACGCTCCAATGATGCACGCTGTAGCCTGGCGGATCACGAGCGATGCTGCAGTGTCGAGCACATCTGACGAGGTGACACCGAGGTGGACGTATCTGCCATATTCGCCCATCTGTTCCTGCACATGGGTCACAAATGCTGCGACATCGTGATGCTGTTCCCGCTCCAGAGCTGCAATCCGGTCTGCATCCACCACGACCTTGTCCAGGGATGCACATGCGCTCTCCGGTGCAACGCCCTCATTGACCCATCCCAGAAGGATTGCCCTCTCCACATCGAGCCATGAGGCATACTTCGCAGCACTGGCAAAGCAGTCGCGTATCTCCTTTGTGCTGTACCGCTCGATCATCGTTGTGCCCTCACTATTCGAACCTGCCCCAAATAGTCTACAGTTCAGACTATGAAGTCACTCGTGGGGAGCGTTCCTGGAGAGCCTTTGCACTTCCGGATTCGCCGCATATTCCTTCGCAGGGTGCATGCCCATACAACACCACCTCACTGGCTTCCCGATGCAACAGATGTCTTCTGCCAGGGAAAAGACACGCAGCCGCCTGTCCTGTTTGAAACTCCGCATTTCTATGCTGTCCCGGACAAGTTTCCCATCACGCAGGGGCACATACTGCTCATTCCCAAGCACCATCTTCCCTGCTGGGCTGCCCTTGCTCCATCCCTCTATGGTGAGTTTTCAGAAGCTCAGAACCTCCTGAAAGCCTTCATCCGCGATGCCTATGGCAAGGAGCCACTCCTCTGGGAGAATGGTGGAGCCTGGCAGAGCGTGCACCATGCACATCTGCATTTCATCCCCATGCCTGCTTCTGTGCAGAAGCTTCCACCTCCCTATGTTGCGTCCCCTGTCAGGAAGTGGAGTGATGTGCGGAAAACCTTCTTCTCCGGCAGCTACTATCAGTACGCAGAGTACTTCAGTGACAGGCGGATCTTTCCTCCAGGGAGTCCGGATCTCTACAGTCTCAGCCTTCTCAAGGTGAAGGCACTCAACATCTCCATTGCTGCAAACGGCAAGTCGTGGATCCGGACAACATCACCAACTGATATTGCAGAGACAGTAGCCCGGTGGAAAGCATGGTCACACGAGCATGGCCTGCCAGCGGGATTCACGCAGGGAACTCCAAGCCCAGTCTCCCGGACACCTGCCATGCGCATCACGGAACCGATGCTCTAGGCATCATCCTGTCTGTTGTCGTGCACGTCGTCACAGCATGCATGGTCTGTTCCTCTCGACTACCCTGTCGACACATCTCCTCCAGCAGGTTCCGTGCTTCGTGCCTCTGACAGCAGCAGCCTCTTTCCGAGTACAGGAAATACCAGTGCGGAAAGCGTTGCGGTAAGGATCATTGCAGCACCAGTTCGTGGAGAAAGGATGCCTGCTGCCTTGCCAAGCTCTGCAGTTGTGATGAGGAGCGTGAGGGGAGCCATGAGCAGCATGGAGCCAGCTGCACTGAGACGGAAGGCAAATCCTCTCCACATGAGGTAGGGAATGAGCAGGAGCCGTGGGAGGAAGAGCACTACAATCACAAGGCCAATCAGGGGAAGGAGTCCAAGAATGCTGAGATGGAGCGGTGTCTGGAGTCCCACTGAGAGAAAGAAGAGGGGAATGAAGAAACTGTTCGCAACGCTCGTCAGCCGTTCGACTATGGCTTTCGCATTTCCCATCACTGTCCGGAAGATGATGCCTGCCATGAGTGCACCAAGAACGTCAGGAATGTTGATGAAGGATGTTCCTGCAACAAAGAAGAAGAGGAGTGCGAAGGTTCCACGGAGCCCAAGCTCCAGGGGATCGTCCCTGCGGAAATACCGCTGAAAATGGTGGGGAATATGGTTCCTGAGCCTGCGGATGATGATGGAAACCGCCACTGTCAGCAGCACGAGTGCAGAAGTCCTCATTCCAACAGATACTGCGACTGTATGGAGGCTGTGACCAGACGACGCTGCAACAAAGTTGAGGGCCATGATATAGATGAACTCAGCGACTGATCCGATGAGGAGAACCTCCTTTGCAAACGAGGAGCTGAGTATTCCCTGGGAATACAGGACAGGAGCAGTGATTCCCACTGAGGTTGCAGCTCCGCAGAGCACCCAGAATGGGGAAGCGTTGAGCACACTGCCCAGAAGCAGCTGCGATACAGCCATGCTCACTGCAAACAGGAGCACTCCTGCAACGATGGAACGTTTCGACCCTTTCCAGATTGACCGCAGGTCGAGCTCCACCCCGACAAGAAACATGAGGATGATGAACCCGAGAGCGCCAAGGGAGGCAATGAAGGTACCTGACGCATAGGTGGAACCTGGCAGTACCCAGCCGAGTGCCAGTCCGACCACGAGCTCAAGAACAGCACCAGGTATCCCGATCCTCTCTGCAAGAAGTGGTGCTGCAAACGCTGCGACTGCAAGAACAGCGAGTGCCGTTCCGACGAGTGGCGTCATGGCTTCCGATTCCTCCGCATGGTCCTGCACAGCATGTGCTTCCTGCGATTGTATCCACTCTACCCATGGGCAGATTCATGAAACCTTTCGTTCATGAAGCGGAGATGCAGTCAGCATGTTCATGCCCTGCAGTGACCAGGTATCCAATGAAGGATATATGGATTCAGTATGCTTACGGAAGAATCGGACATCCACATTGGAACTGTGCATGACGACTGCGCTCGCTCAACCGCATCCCCAGCTCATTGTTGCCCATCGAGGTGCACGCCAGCGTGCACCGGAAAACACGATGCGTGCCTTCGAGGAGGCACGGAAGTGTGGTGCAGACATGATCGAATGCGATCTCAGAATGCTTGGAGATGGGACTCTTGTCATCATGCATGATGGTTTCATTGGCCGGAGGTCCCTCCGTACGATGACCTATGGGGAGCTCAAGGCGCTCTGTCCTGCTGATGCAGTGCCTCCCACTCTCGTTGAGGTACTCGAGTTCTGCAAGGCAACAGGAATGCTCCTTGATCTCGAGCTCAAGGAAGGAGGATATGAACGCCAGATCCTCACCCTCCTTGATGTCCATCTACCCCGTTCTCAGGTGCTCATCACATCATTCAAGGATGCTGCCATCTCGACAGTCACAACCCTCGATTCCTCCTGGCACACGGGCCTTCTTCTCGACATGCCTCGTGCACGATCCCCGCGCCAGCCATCAAGGTCCCTTCTTGAACGGAGGATTGCCTGTGGTGCAGAGTACCTTGTCCTCCAGCGCTCGCTGTATCGCCTCCGTCCTGCATTCATCAGGCAGCTCGAGGTGGACAATGTCCCTTTTCTCGTCTGGACTGTGAACCACAGGAGAAGTCTCGCACGCATGATCCAGGACAGGAAGGTCCACGGCATTATTACGGACCGTCCTGATGTTGCCCGCATCATCAGGAACCGCATCGATGCACGGAGAGCTATTCAGGGGGAGGGTCTTGCATGACTTCAGTTCACATTCCACGCAGGAATTCCTTCATGCGTAACCACTCCCAGATTCTGTCCGTTTTGCCTACAGAGTAGAGAGAACACCGCTCATGGCTGTATCACGCGACGAAGAAGAGCAGCTCGTTCGCAATGCTCAGCATAATCCGGAAGAGTTTGGGAAGCTGTACGACCGCTACGTTGATCAGATGTACCGATACATTTACAGTCGCGTTCATTCACATGAAGTCGCTGAGGACATCACCTCAGACGTATTCTTCAAGGCACTTCGAGCCATAGGGCGGTACAAGTCCACTGGCTCGCCCTTCAGTGCATGGCTGTATCAGATCAGCTCCAATGCCATCACGGACTACTACCGCTCCCACCACGTCATGACTCCCATCGATGATGCCATTGCCATCCGGGATCCTTCCCGTCCTGTCAGTGACGAGGTCACTTCCCGAGAGGAAGCCCGACGCATCTGGGGATACATTGACACACTCCCCCAGCAGCAGCGGACAGCTCTCACGCTGAAGCTTGGCGAGGATCTCAAGCTCTCGCAGATAGGAGAGATCATGGGAAAAAGCGAGGGTGCAGTGAAACTCCTCATTCACCGTGGCATGACCACACTCAAGGGAATGCTCCAGTCGCATGCCGAGGAGGGATCACCGTCATGAGCGATATCCATCGGCTGCCAGACCGTGAGCTCTGGGATGCACTCCAGGGAGATCCTGAACTCCTCGACACAGCAGAACGT
>DAIDIX010000103.1 GCA_027451645.1 Candidatus Dormiibacterota bacterium
GATCTCTCGCCACTGACGAAGTGAGATCTGGTTGCTGTGCAGCTGCAGCAGTGGTGGTGCCAGACAGCCGGATGCCAGTGTGTTTGGCAGCTGTCAGTGCTTTCCTGAGATCTGGAGAGATGCGGTCAGTGGGATAGACCTGCGTTTCCTTCGGGTAGATGCCGTTCAGCACATAATGGTCCCGTGGATGCTTCTTTCCGCCAATGGGGAGCACGTTGAACGGCGGTGCCGTTGTCGAGCTGAGATGGTCATGGATGCGCTTGATGACATTCCCTGCACGGATCTCGCCAGAGATGACAAGGAGCCGCGAATCCTTCGGCATGGATGCGACCATCCTGTCAAGTGGAGCAAACACTGCAGCCTGGTCTTGAGATGCAGCATTTTCAGCAGGAATGGGAAGGAAGACGATGGGAATCGGTGCGAGACCCTGCTCCTTCCTCCAGGCATTGACAATCTGGCGTACCAGAAGGCCCGGGATGCGGCCAATGGGATCCTCGACGACTATGCCTCCATATGGCTGGGTCTTGTAGTAGTCTGCCCTGGCTCCCGATATCAGGGCATCACGCTTCAGCATTTCCATTACTGGCATGAGCACGTCGACGAGTTCATCGAGGACAGGATTGAGAGGCAGCGCCTGCGGTACAAGTGCAGGAATGAGGTCTGCAACGATGGTGCGGATATCGCTTCGGATTCCCCTCATGACCCACCGCGTGTACGGATCCGTGGCAACAAGACCAGGCGAGAACTTCGGTCGGCGCTGTGAAAGGCCGCTCAGTTCCACCTTGTCGATGAGGAGTCCCGGGTCTCCTTCCCCGGAATACCCAATTGTCGTATCGCTCCAGCGGGCTTCACGGGCGAATGTGCGCAAGCGACGTGTGGAGAGACCACCGAAAGTGGCAACGATGGCCGAGAAGCCTTCATCATTCACACGCTCGATAAGACTCCTGCAGCTCGCTCCACTGCCGATATTGTCAGTAACAATGAGCGCTCTCTTGTCATTGTCACAATGGGCAATGCGCTTCGCAATGGGAGCGAATGAACGAATCTGGTCGTGATCATTGGCATCGCGTGTTCCCTCACAGAAATACACGGGAAGCTTTGGGAGTCCATTCTTCATGCGGTACGCATTGATGGCAGAGGCAATGAGGAGCGTTGGAACTCTTCCGCTCGTGTCATCTCCAAGGATGAAGGCGATTTCATCGCGCTGGACATGTCCCCGCATTTCGTGGAGAAGCTTCCGGATGTTCTTCTTCATCCGGGGAATGGTGACATCACTATAGTCAATGAACGTGGCAAGCACGTGGGCGAGATGGGAAATGTCCTCACGAGCATGCTGTACGGAAGTGCGGATTGCAGGCTCATCGCGGATGGCGAGGGACTCCGGGAACTTCTCGGTCTTCAGTCCTGTGAGATCTGGCCGATCCCGGAACCGTCCTGCCCAGTGCATGCCAAGAAACATGCGTGTTGTCACAGGCCACCCAACATTGTCGAGTGGGTCAAAGAGAACGTTAGCCCTTGAGGGATCTGATGGTCGTGACTGGAGTGCCTGATGCTTCTGGGCACTGCCTGCAGCTGTTGAAGCAGGTGCAGTGAGCGGGACAGTGTGCCCCAGAGATCCGGAGAGTGTGCTCAGCGCATGCTGCAGTGAGGGAGTGGGAGCTGGCAGCGATTTTGCCTGCTGCTGGCTCCAGCCCGGACCAACCCGGGTTCCATTTGCGTAGGTAATGGTCCTTCGCTGCTGTACACTCGGCAGGAGTGGAACTGAGATGGTTGATGAGTCTCGCAAGAAGCGCTGTCCATCCAGGGCAGCGAGATCGAAGAGCATGCCATCACGCTGCAGGAGCTGGCCAAGCCGTGCTATGGATGCGCCTGAGGTAAGTCCCTCGGTCACGACAAGGATCCGCTTCTCTCGAGCAGCCAACTGGAGTGATGTCTTCCGGAGAGCATACTGCTTCTCGAGTGCTGGGATCTCCTCATCCGCAGAGGCGCCCTGGAGAAAGTACACGGGAAGCTTCGGAAGACCCATTCTCGTTCGATAGAGATTGATCGTACGGGAAAGGAGGAGTGCAGGAATGCGTCCACTCGTGTCATCTCCAAGAATGCAGCCGTATTCGTCATTCAGGAGATATGGACGGACTGCCCGGATGAGTGGTGCCATTCCCTGCTCGAGCTCACGTATTTCCTCAAAGTGGTACTTGTGCTGGGTGTCCGTCATCGGTCACTCCATCCAGCACACCCGAAAAGGCTCAGTGCAATCACAGTGAATGCTCCTCTGCATCAGGGCCAGTTTTCGGGAGTGCAGGAAGCCTGTATGTGGCATCCAGGCGCATGCGGACTGGCTGGAAAAACTGCTTCCACAGCTGGATATGGGATCGTGTGATCTCTGGTGGCGGTCCCCCAAGAAGCTCGGGAGTGAGTTCGAGATGGGCCATTGTGGCTGCTTTGTGGAGAGCAAGTGCAACAAGGTGGATGGGCATGCGCTGCGTTTCCTTGGGAAGTGCCCTGAATGCAGCATCGAGATATCCTGCGAGAAGGTGCTCGCCAACTGTGAGTGCTCCCGGATCCTGCTGCGGCAGGCCAGTCTGGGACCACGTGATGAGGAGGTGGGCTGCATGCGCCATTTCGGGTTGAGGTGTCGCATGCAGGACTGGCTCTGCAGAGTGGTAGCGGAGGGTTTCGCCACTCACGTGGCACGTGAGACTTCCCTCAAGAATGCGGTTGGCAATGATGGTGCGGAGATCCGATTCCATTGGCGAGACTGCGAGGAGGTCTTCCGGTGTGGCCCCATCCCGTGAGGTGCGGAGCACGAGATCGAAGCGGGATGCGATTTCCTCTTCATTCGGTGCAACAGGGAGGACGTGGCCCCGGAGAACCACATGGAGTGCACCCGGGTTCACGATGAAGCCTACTGGAGCAAATGAATATGTTGGCGGCCTGTTCTCACGATCCAGCCGTTCAGACTGGCTTTTTTTGAGCATGTCTTCAGTGATGCCAAGTGCTGCAAGCCTTTTTGCCCGTGCAGGATCTGTGCCTGGGGAGTAGACTGTCCCACTCTTTTCAAGTGCAGTGACATCCTGGGGAGTGCGTGGCGGAGTTGCAGTCACATACTCGACAAAGCAGTCAGGCATTCCAAGCGGCACAAGGGCCCCAAACGGAATGAAGAGCTGGCCATAGGCATCCTGCACTGCAGAAGTCTGACTTCGCATGGCATGAAGCGTGTCTGCAGAGGGAACAGGATGCTGAGTCTGGATCCGTATGCTCCGCCGTGATGAAACTTCCTGTGCGGGAACCTGTTGTGCTCGTGTGAAGAGAGCACTGAGGTTGGCCTCGAATGTCGCTAGCCATGCTGAAAGGCGTTCTTCAGGAGTGGGAGGCGGATCACCCGAGCTGTTCTCCTGCGGGACTGGGGGAGGCTTGGCAGGTGGTGGCGAGAGCGTATTGTCGTAGTCCCACTGCATGTAGGCAAGTCCTGCAGTGATGCTGTAGAGCTGCTCCTCATTCCGACCAGAGCGATTATCCGGTGTGGACAGGAGCCGCAGCACCCGGTCGTGATCGAGATGGGCTGTGACCCACTGCACGATTGCGTGGGCAGTTTTCTCTGGATCGAGGTCCACAGTTGTCGTTATAGTCACGTCCTTCGGGCTCATGCTCGTTTTGGTGCCTGCTCCGTGCTGCTGGCGGGGTGCCATATACGGGGTGATGTTTGCACTATCGTAGCCCTCGATGCGGGACACTGCTCGGACAGTGGAGTGGGGAAATGGTGGTGCACGTTCAGGATTTTCAGACATTGTCTGTCTTATGTCCGCTTGTTCTTTCCAGACTGCATGCAGGAGGTGATTCACATGCAACACCATCAGATACTTGGAACGGACGGGAAGGTGTTCACGGTTAATACCTTTGACCGCGCTCTGAGCGTGGCAGATGGGCAGTGGGGCGATGCTCCACAGGTCATCTCCTGGGCACAGGGCACACCATTCATCGGCATTGCAGGCCGTCAGGAGCTCGATGCCACAGGAACACTCAGGGTGTTCGTCATCGGACCTGCCAGTGATGCGACTGGAACCTACATCAGGGTCACACGTGTTCCCATTGAGCATGTGTCTGATCATCCATGTCCTACGCAGGTTGCCAAGGTGTTCGGACTCTGGCTCGATCACTACGGCAAGGAGAGGAGCGAGAATGCGTGGAACAGCACGAATGAGGCCCTTCGCGCATGGTCGAATGATGTGGTGGAGATGCTCATGGATGCTCCCCACATCCTCCGTCAGGCACCGAAATCACGGAAATGGGAACAGTCGTGCGCAGCTGCTGAGGTCAGGGGTACAGCATACACACGGGCACAGGTAGCCTGATTGCTGCCCCTCCCGGATTGTGGGTTCAGTGCAGTGACCTACTCAAGACTTCTTGAGGACAGTTGGGATGCTCTCCTGGTCCGCGGCCTGTGCCATGTGTGATGGGGCTGGTCGTGGAGAGGATGTCTCTCAGGCCGGGGAATGAGCCTCTGCACAGGGATGCGTCGCAGGAGTGGTGCTCGAGCAGTCCGTGGCTGACGGTGCTCGGGTGCTCTAGGTCCAGGGCCCGAGGTTTCTGGTACTGCCCGTCCCTGCGTTTCGGGCCCTCCTGGCATATCGGGGGTTGGGGGCGAAGGTGACGAGATCTCATTCACATCGTATCCGAGCATACGTCGTGCCACATCAGTTGGGCGCTGGCGGATACCTGGCCGGGTAATGCGGTACGGGTCCCCTGTCTGCCAGGCGAGAAATGCTGCAAGTGTGAGAGGAATCCAGCCAACAACTGCATTGAGTGCGAAGTTCACGATTGTGGAGATGCCAACCATGCTTCCAATGGCAAGCTGTCCCATGCCAATGACAAATGAGGGTGTCCTGGCACGCTGGTTGAGCCAGTCATCAATCTGTCCTGCAGCAAACCGTTTCACACTCCGCTTCTCGCTTTCCGCAGCAAGGATGAGCCTGCACTCATACGTGAGGATCCGGCGTGCAAGCCAGGGATGTCTCCGCAGCAGGAATGGGCCAGCTTTCGGAATTGCTCCAATCCAGGGTGCATGCCGTGCCAGCAAGGTTGGCTTCGGATTGACAAAGGTTGCAGGATCGAACTGGAGCTCGAGTGCAACTTCAGGAGTTGCAGCTATGTCAGCCTTCTGGTGGGTCTGGGGCCGTGTCCACCAGCTCCAGTCCCATTTGATGGGATTGTAGATGCCATTTTTCCCGTTCTCGTGGACCATCCGGATGAACTGGGCAACGCAGGGACCCTGGCTGATGAGCCAGTTGATGGCAAGCATTGTTCCAAGCGGAACACCGAGTCCTGTGGCGATGATTGTTGCACCACCCATGACCCAGCCCATGATATGGCCCGGTATGTCATTCCGTGCAAGAAGCCAGTCAAGAGGAGCTTCCTTGAGGTGCGTGACAAAGCCACGGCGCTTGCGATGGATGCGGCCAGGCGCTTCCGGCATGCCTGGAAGGTCAGATCGTTTCCGGAGCTGCTCGAGTGCCTGCTCTAGAGGTGCATCGGATGAGTCCACGGATCCTTCCTTGCATGGTTGACTGCTGCCCAGGAACGAGCAATCCGGGAAGCGTGTAGTGCCCCGATCCTAGTGCATTGTCCACTCGGTCGTCAACATGGGACAGCGCACCGGAAAGCGCTCTCACGTGATAATGGAAGGAGGAAGCAGCACGCAGGGGGTGAGTGGACAGGATGATTGGAGCTCAGGACGTTGGCATAACGGTAGGTGCACGGGTGCTCCTTGAGCCTGTCTCATTCCGCATCGAACGCGGACAGAAGATCGGCCTTGTCGGGCACAATGGTGCAGGAAAGTCGACCCTTGTTTCCGTGCTGTCTGGAGATCCTGCTCCAGGAGTGCAGGTGACTGGCTCAGTTGTCCTCCCGGAGAGGCTTGGAATCATCCAGCAGACACCACCCAGGGAGGGAAGTGGACGGTTTCCAACGATCCGTTCCCATCTTCTTGCAGCACGTGGACTTGATGCACTGGAAGCGGACATGGAAGAAGCGCTCCACATCATGTCCGGGGATCCAAGCGAGGAGCATGTGGCTTCGTACAGTGCAGCAGAGGAGACATACCGTCACCGGGATGGCTACGAGGCAGAATCCCGCATACGGAAGCTCATGGCAGGTGTCGGTCTTGGCGATGTGCCAATAGAGGCCGAGCTTTCCGCACTCTCGGGAGGACAGCGCCGCCGTGTAGAGCTCGTCCGTGCACTCTTCGCTCCGACAGATGCACTCATTCTCGATGAGCCAACGAACCATCTTGACAAGTCCTCGAAAGTCTGGCTCATGGATGAGCTGTCCCAGTACGAGGGCGCACTTCTCATCGTGAGCCATGATCTCGCACTTCTCGACAGGGCAATCACGAGAATCTTCCATCTCGAGCAGGGTCGTCTCACC
>DAIDIX010000104.1 GCA_027451645.1 Candidatus Dormiibacterota bacterium
CGACTGGATGCGACCTTCCGTATTCGTAACTGTTCCTGCCTTTTCGAAGAAGCTGTGTCCTGGAATCACAACTGTCGCAAGCTCCGTCACAATGCTCTGCACATCCTCAATTGCGACAACAACTTCGCATGATGACAGTGCTTCCTTGAAACGTGATGCACCGATTTCCTCGACAAGATCGCTCCCATGTATGACAAGCATTGCCTTGATAGCATGATTCGTTGCAAGATCAAGGACCTGTCCAAGGTATTTTCCAGACTTCTTGGCCTTGACATACCCGGGAAGCAGATTCGGCTCAACTCCAAGATCCTTTGCTCCCCTGCCATTCACGGAACGGGTGATGGTGAGCTGTTTCACCTCCCTCCCCTTCTTTGTGAGCTCTCCACGAAGTGACGATGCAATGTCACGCTCATCCTCGTGGGCAACCACTCCAACGATTCCCTCTGCATGCACGGACAGCGCAACATCATGCACGTCACTGCCATCTTCACGAACACGAAGAACCTTGACTCCACACTTTGTCTGCGCCTTGCGAAGACGGAGTGTGAGCACTGGCGACTCAGTCTCTGCATGTCCACCAACAACGATGACTGTGCCGCACTGTTCAATCTCTGCTATTCCCAGAGCATGCTCAGCAGGCGAAAGTTCCGGGAACTCTCGAATCGAGTGATTGAGGTGCTGGGTATCCAGAACCTGCCTGCCAAGGTGCTGGATGAGCCACAGCTCCTCATTCGTGAGCTGCGGGGAAGCAAGTACTGCAATTGCACTGCCACCATGCTTCTCACGAATGCCAACAAGCTGCTTTCCTGCTTCCACGTATGACTCTTCAATGGTGGTGAAGAGTTCCTTTTCTCCTTTCCGATGGATGGAGGGCCGATGGATCCGGGCACGCGAGTTCCACGAGGTCGCACTGTATCGTCCCCTGTCACACAGCCACATGTCATCGACAGCAGGATTGTCGCGAGATGCAAATCGACGCACCTCGAAATCCCTGCTGTCAACGAAGATGTTGCAGCCGTATGCACAGCCCGGGCAGATGCTCGGTGTACGCTGGAGATCCCATGGTCGGCTTGTGAACCGGTACTGCTTGTGCGTCAGTGCACCAACTGGGCATACCTCTGGGAGATTCCCCTGGAATTCGGAAGTCAGCTGCCTGCCGTTGTATGTATCGACAACAGTCTTGATTCCGCGCTCCTGCAGGACAATCTCCTTCTCGCCAGTTATCTCATCGTAATACCGCACGCACCGCCAGCACAGGATGCACCGTTCCTGGTCAAGCTCGATCTTGTCGGAAAGGGAATACGCCTTCTTCGCATGCACCTTGTCTTCCGTATTGAATCGGGAATCGTTGGGACCGTACCGGAACGCAAAATCCTGGAGATCGCACTCTCCTCCCCGATCACACACCGGGCAGTCCAGAGGATGATTCTCGAGCAGGAACTCCAGCACTCCCTCACGCATCTTGCGCACACCAGCATTCTGTGTTGTCACTACCATTCCGTCAGAGACAACAGTGGCACATGCAGGCTGAAGTTTCGGCATCTTCTCGACATTCACAAGGCACATCCTGCAGACTGCAACTGGATCAAGCTTTGGATGGGCACAGTACACCGGGATATGGATGCCTGCAGCAAGAGCAGCATCCAGGAGAAGCGTGCCCTTTGGAACACGCACAGTCACCCCATCTATTGCAACTCCCACTAGGCCATCATCAATGGCAGTCTCCTGAGCTGCACTGTTCTCCTCAGCCATTCTCCCCCTCCTTAAACCATCACCACTGGATGGCGAACCGGGCATGCAGCTGCACCACAGTGAGAACGGAATTCCTCTCGGAATGCCTTGTATGCCGACATGACAAACCAGGTTGCAGTATCTCCCAATGGACAGAAGCACTTGCCATTCATGTTGTCGCAGATATCCTCAAGCGTCGCGAGCTCCTCAAGTGTCGCTTCTCCTTGCTCAAGGCGGTGCATGAGCTTGGACTCGAAATATGTACCTTCCCTGCATGGAACGCACTTCCCACAGGATTCATGGTGGTAGAAGTCCACCAGACGCATCGACACATTCACCAAACAGGTTGTCTGATCCATGAAGACCATAGCGCCAGCACCAAGCGAGGATCCTGCCTTCGCCACAGCATCAAAGTCGAGTGGCAGATCAAGATGCTCAGGCAGGAGAATCTGCATGGAGCCACCACCCGGCTGAAATGCTTTGAGTTCACTTCCCTCAAGCATCCCCTGGCACTCTTCCTCAAGAAGTTCACGGATCGTCGTCCCCATGGCCATCTCGTACACGCCTGGCTTGTTGATATGGCCTGAGCAGCAGAAGAGACGGGTTCCTGCACTTGTCTCACAACCGATGGTCTTATACCATGCACCCCCACGTTCCATGATGTGCGGGAGAGTTGACAGTGTCTCAACGTTGTTGACAACTGTTGGCTGTCCATAGAGCCCCTTGATTGCAGGGAAGGGAGGCTTGAGGCGCGGTTGGCCCCGATATCCCTCGAGTGAGGAAAGAAGTGCTGTCTCCTCTCCACATATGTACGCTCCAGCTCCTCCATGAACAATAACTTCACAGTCGAAGTCCTTCCCCATGATCTTGCTGCCAACATACCCCTTGGCTCGAGCTTCCTCAACACACCGTTCCAGGGTGAGGCGCTGGTCATGGTACTCGCCACGAATGTAGATGAAGGCATGGTGCACCTGGAGCGCATACGCTGCAATCAGCAGTCCCTCAATGAGCTGATGGGGATTCGTGTCGATGAGGTAACGGTCCTTGAAGCACCCTGGCTCCGACTCATCAGCATTGCAGCAGAGATATCGCGGGAATACATCCTTTGGCAGAAATGACCATTTTGTTCCAGTGGGGAATGCTGCACCACCACGGCCACGGAGTCCAGAAGCCTTGACTTCTTCAATGATGGCATCGGGGGTCATTCCCAGCGTCTTGCGGAGGGCCTGATATCCGCCTGTGCGCTCATAGCCCTTGAGAGTATCGAGCCCATCTTCTCCAACGTGTGCTGTGAGCAGTCTGTGTTCAGCCATGAATATCCTCGCAGTACATTCTATCGTTTCGCAGAACGACGTCGACCCTTCCTGGGCTCCGATTCCCCATTCTCCGATGTCGGCTCTGCATGCGCGTGAGCCTCGTGTGCATCCGCTGCACCATGATGTGCCTCCCCATGAGAAGGAAGGTACTTCTCCGTATGCTCAAGGAGATCGTCAATCTCCTCAGCTGTGAGATTCTCGACAAAATGGTGGTCGAGCTGCATGGCAGGACCGTAGCCGCATGCACCGAGGCACTCGACTGTCTGCTCCCAGGTCATCGTTCCATCCGCCGAGGTGGAGCCTGATGGACCAATGCGCGACTCAAGACGCTCAACAACCCCATCGGAACCTCGAAGTGCGCATGACACATTCGTGCACACAAGGAGGAAGTGCCTTCCCCGTGGTTTGAGTGCAAACATTGAATAGAACGTTGCAACGGATTCCACCTCGCTCGGCGTAATGCTGAGAAGGTCTGCAATGTCTGCAAACCGTTCTGCACTGATGTACCCTTCTGCTTCCTGCACAGCCCAGAGTGCAGGTATGACTGCGCTTCGTGGCTGAGGATAGCGGTCCCGGAGTGCAGTGATCGTTGATCGAAGAGAATCAGTAAGTGCCATCAGCGGTCTACATCCCCCAAGACTATGTCAATCGATCCAATGATTGCGACAGTATCTGCAATGAGGTGCCCCCGTGCCATGCTGGGCAGTCCTGCAAGATTGCTGAATGACGGAGCTCGCACCTTGCACCGATATGGTCGGTTGCTTCCATCACTCACAATGTAGTAGCCAAGTTCACCGCGTGCAGACTCGATGGCAGTGTACGTCGTCCCTTTTGGAGGATGCATGCCCTCAGTCACAAGCTTGAAGTGGTTGATGAGGGCCTCCATGCTGGTATTGATCTCATTCCGTGGGGGTGGAGACACTTTCCGGTTCATTGATGTGACCGGGCCCTCAGGAAGCTTCTCCAGAGCCTGGGCAATGATGCCGAGCGATTCACGCATCTCCTGCATTCGGCAGAGGTACCTGTCATAGACATCCCCATTGGTCCCTATCGGAACATCAAAGGCGAATTCATCGTACCCGCAGTATGGCTGAGCCTTCCTGAGGTCATAGGGAATTCCTGAGCCACGAAGGCTCGGTCCAGTGAGGCCATACGAAACTGCATCTTCCTTTGAGATCACACCGATGCCGATTGTCCTATCCCGGAAAATCGGATTGTTCGTCACGAGAAGGTCATACTCGTCAAATGCCCTGGGGAAAGTATCGAGCACATTCTGCACCATTGCGACAAACCCATCAGGCACATCAGCCATGAGTCCGCCAATACGAATGAATGATGTATGCATGCGCACGCCACTTATGAACTCGTTGATGTCGAGGATTGTTTCACGCTCACGCCATGCATACATGAACGGGGATGTCGCCCCCATATCCATTGCACTTGTCCCGAACCAGATGAGATGGCTTGCTATGCGAGTGAGTTCGGAGAGAATTACGCGAAGATACCGTGCGCGTTCAGGCACCTCTATGCCAAGCATCTTCTCGACTGCAAGGGCAAATCCGAGATTGTTGAGCATCGGTCCAAGGTAATCCATGCGGTCCGTATACGGAACGCACTGCCAGTAGGTATGGGACTCGAACGATTTCTCAAAACCGGTATGGAGATATCCAATGTCTGGTCGGCACTCGCGCACCACCTCGCCATCAAGATCGAGTACAAGACGAAGCACCCCGTGAGTTGATGGATGCTGGGGACCCATGTTGAGTTCCATCGTTCCATCTTCGAGCTGCGTTGCATCGATGGCACTGTTCTCGGGATCAAGACCGACAGCTGCACGACCGCGAGCAAATTCGTCCATTCCCCCTCCCCTGTTGTCGTGTGCCACTATTCCATCTCCCCAGGCATCGTGTCTGGCCGCTGCGATTCCTGGAGGGCCCAGTCCAGATTGTGGGTAAATGCAACAGGTTCTCCGAACGAGATGTAGTCCTTCCTGAGGGGATGACCCTCCCAGTCGCTGGGAAGCAGAATCCGCTTGAGATCATGATGGCCATCGAACACGATTCCAAAAAGATCGTACGTTTCCCTCTCATGCCAGTCCATGCCTGCATACACATCCTCAAGGGTGGGCACATGGGGATCCTTCTCTGTGACTCGGACAACAATCTGGATCACATCATTAAAGGAAAGGGACCGGAGCACATAGACCACATCGAATCGTGGAAGATCCGGTTCCCTGTCAGGATAGTCGACTGCAGTGACGAGAACAGGCAGGTTGTAGAGTGCCTCGTGGTGGTCCCTAAGAAGCTTGACGACTGCAACGAGGTCACTTCGGTCAATGACTACAGTGCGTTCATTGCAGGACACATGTTCCTCAAGGAGAGCATTCGGCATGGTCCTTTTCAGGAGATCACGGGCTCTCGTACCTGCAAAAATTGCAGCAGATGCTTCCTGAGTGTCAGTCACGCCATGTTCCCCCAGAGCTTTGGATCCTGCTCCTTGGCAATCTTCTTCTGAAGCTTGACGACTGCATCAAGAAGGCTCTCTGGTCGTGGTGGACACCCCGGGATGAAGATGTCGACTGGCACCACTTTGTCCACTCCCTGCACAATGGCATAGTTGTTAAACATTCCACCGCTGGAAGCGCAGGCCCCCATGCTGATCACCCATTTGGGTTCTGCCATCTGGTCATATACCTGACGCAGTACTGGAGCCATCTTCTGGGACACTCGGCCAGCCACAATCATGACATCGGACTGTCTTGGCGAAGCGCGAAATACTTCTGAACCGAATCGTGCCATGTCATACCGTGCTGCACCTGTTCCCATCATCTCGATGGCACAGCAGGCAAGTCCGAAGAGAGCAGGCCACAGTGAGCTGTACCTTCCCCACTTCACTACCTTGTCAAGGGTTGTCGTGATGAACCCGCTCTGCACTGCAAGCCGTTCACCCTCGAGCGATCGTGGAAGGGCAATCGACCCTTCATCGCTCGCACGCAACCATGGCTCAGCTACTGCCGGAAGGATATGATCATTCATCCCACTTCAGCGCCCCCTTGCGCCACACATACACAAGGCCCAGGAAGAGTGTCGCTATGAAAACACCCATCTCAATAATGCCAAATACCTTGAGTTCCCGGACAATGGTAGCCCATGGGAAGAGAAAGACAGATTCGACATCGAACACAATGAAGAGCATAGCAGTGACATAGAAGCCGATCGCGAATCGCCTGTGTGCCTGCTCGGCCGGCACAATGCCGGACTCATATGGCACATCCTTCGCT
>DAIDIX010000105.1 GCA_027451645.1 Candidatus Dormiibacterota bacterium
CCATGGAGCCCACAGGTTCCGCACATGCACCTCCTTCCCAGGACCATGGTGGAGCGGCGGGGAATCGAACCCCGGGCCTCTGCCGTGCGAAGGCAACGCTCTTCCAGCTGAGCTACCGCCCCATGCTTCCTGCACTTGCAGTATACGAAAGGCGGATGCACTTCCTCGCACGTACCATCAGTCAACATCGACAAAATATGTGCGGCATGCAGCATCTATGAGCTCGTGGGAAAGTATCGGCTCGACACCGAGATATGAGGCGATATGGATGAGGTGATTGAGGAGATCTCTCGGGTGAACACCATGGAACGCCCGTTTGGGTCTCAGATAATGCTCCTGGATGAGGTACTCGATGCTGGCTGAGTCATGCTTGATGTTCTCACTCTTGCAGACTGTCTTCCAGATTTCCCGATACTCGTCAATGGAAGGATTGTCCACATGAACCTTGAAGCGGACACGGCGGAGGAATGCCTCATCCATGAGGTTCTGTGGCTGGAGGTTTGTCGAGAGGATGAGCTGGCAGGTAAAGGGAACTGCAACGCTCGTTCCGATGCGGGCAACGTTCACATAGTCAATGCCCTTCTCGAGGGGAACGATGAGCCGGTTCAGGAGTGCAGCCGGGGAAAGGTACTGCTGCCTGCCGAAGTCATCGATGAAGAATACGCCTCCATTTGCCTTCATCTGGAGTGACGCCTCATAAAATCCGAGTGTCGGATCAAACCTGAGGTCGAGCATTTCCGGGATGAGTTCACCGCCTACCTTGACGACTGGACGCTCGATAATCTGCCAGCGCATGTCGTAGTCAGGAAGATCTTCGGAGATAGGTTCGTGATGGAGGGGATCGAAGAACCTGATGACTTCCCCCTGCACATAGAGGGCACGGGGAACAAAGATCGGATCACCAAGGAGCGGTGCAATGCGTTCCACGATTGTCGTCTTGCCATTTCCTGGAGGTCCATACACAAAGGTTGCATGTCCAGCATTGAGGGCTGGACCGAATCCGTCGAGAACCTTGTCAGTCACCACAATGTTCTTGCAGGCATCCTTGAGCATCTGCCTGTTTACGACAACACCCCTGCTTGACTGCTGTTCAACAAGAGCGCGGTAGTCCTCAATCGTGACGGGGGCAGGACCAGCGTACTGGTTGAGCATGAGAATCTCCCGAGTACGCTGCCGTCCAGCACTTGAGATGAAATACTGCATTCCTGCACCGATGGCTTCTCCACGGCTGAGGACCGATGTCTGAACACCTGCAGCAGAGATGTATCCCTCATCTGCAAGAAACTTCAGTGCTGTCTCGATGACTGTGAACGGAAGGCACAGATGACTCGAGAGATCCCTGCCGAGCATGCTCCCAGTGAAGTACAGCGTCTTGAGGACGAGATCACTGATGAATGCGAACGGCAATCCTGTCTCTTCGATGGATTGAATGGCGACGGGAAGGGCGATTCCCGATGAGGATGGAGCGTGAGAGACTGTCATTGCCACTCGATTGTGACATGGAGAAGTGCCCTGTTGGCTTCGTTGGCGCAATTGTCATGGACTTGTCGCACACGATGCGCGAGGCAAGCCCTGGGAGATGGTAGAGTGGGGGCATGAGTGGCATTCCTCTCCATCACCTGGAACATGCACGGAAGCGTCGGGGCCCGTTCTGGTTTGAAGACACCCTTGCCCTCAACCTTGGGGCGCTCGGAATATTCATCATCCTCCTTGTCCTCTATATTGCTGCAGCTGCTCACTAGCCTACCGATCTCGGCAAGGTGCCGTATTTTGTATGATCAGTGCTATGGCTGTACTTCTGCCTGATCGTGCGGCAGGACACTAGAGCGACATGTCCGAATATCGAGCACGAATCAATCATGGCTATCAGGCGCTCGTCACGTGGCTGCAACGCGTCCCCGATATCCGGAGGCGGGCCCCGCGAAAGAAATATCGCCGCAAGCGAGTGCTCCGACTTCTGCTTCTCACCATCGCTGCCACAACCATTCTCGACATGGCAGGGCTCAGCTTCATTTATACCGGGTACTCGGGCTACCTCAGCGAACTTCCTGATGTTGCACTGCTGCCGCAGCTTGGTCCACCCAGCGACTCCTTTGTATACGCTTCCGACGGGACACTGCTCGCGGACCTCCATGACCCGAACTTTCGCCACATCGAGGTCCCCTTCTCTGCCATTCCCCACTCCCTTGTCAATGCGACCATTTCCATTGAAGACCGTCACTATTACACTGAAGGATCACTTGACCTTCCCCGTGTAATATCCTCTGCCATTGCAGATCTTAAGAGCGGTGCTGCAGCACAGGGTGCATCAACCATTCCTGAGCAGCTTGCAAAGATCAGCTTCCTCTCCTTCCAGAAGACCATCAACCGCAAGATTGAGCAGGTCATTCTCGGAAATGAGATCGAGCAGACCTTCACGAAGAACCAGATCCTTGACATGTATCTCAACCGTGTGACGTATGGCAACCATGCCATTGGAATTGGTACAGCTGCAGAACTCTACTTCCACGAGCCTGTCCAGAAACTCGATCTCGCACAGTCTGCAATGCTTGCAGGACTCCCTGAGGCGCCAACACTGTACGACCCGCTCAACCATGCAGCGAATGTCCCCATCAATCCTGAGGCGAAGCGCAGACAGGGACAGGTACTCCAGTCAATGGTTCGGAACCACTACATCACCCAGGCACAGGCGGATACAGCATTCAAGGAACCCATCACGGTGTACTCCTGGACAACCTCCGAAGTCATGAAGGCACCGTATTTCGTCGGGTATCTCGAACAGTACCTCACGAGCCATTTCGGTGATGCATACCTCGATCCGGGAGGCTGGAACATCTACACAAGTCTCAATACCTATGACCAGTCTGTTGCTGAACAGGAAGTGTATTCCAACATCAAGGCGATCTATGCATCGCACAATGCGCATGATGCAGCACTTGTAAGCATGGATCCACGAACTGGGGAAGTCGTTGCCATGGTTGGTGCATGGAACCAGAACGACCCCTCCGTAAACCAGCTCAACATGGCCATTCTCCCCAGGCAGCCTGGTTCCACCATCAAGCTCTTCACCTATTCTGCTGGCATTGCCACAGACCGCATTACCATGACTACACCCATTCTCGATGAACACACTGTCTGGCCAGGCGGGTATGCACCAAACGATTATGGAAATGTCTTCCATGGAACGTGTGTCGTTCCCGTCTGCCTTGACGACTCTCTCAACATACCTGCCATCAAGATCGAATATGCAGCAGGAATTCCCTTCATCACCAATCTTGAGATCGAGATGGGACTCACCTCCCTTGCAGATCCAGCAAACCGTCCGCCGGACTACAACTATGCAGCAACCCTTGGCGGACTCACATATGGAGTGTCGCCACTCGAGATGGCAGATGGCATTTCGACCATTGCAGATCTTGGTGTGCACCACCCGCCTACACCCATTACGAAAATTGTCGATGCAGCATCAGGAACAACCGTATACACGTACCAGCCTTCTACTGTTGCACAGCAGGTTCTCCCACCCAACGTTGCATACATCATGTCCCAGATCACAAGTGACAACAATGCCCGCATTTCCGAGTTCGGTGCCAACAATGCACTCATCCTCCCCAACCGCAGGGTGAGCGCAAAGACAGGAACGACAGACTTCTTCGTGGACAACTGGACAGTGGGCTGGACTCCCTCTCTTGCAACATCAGTATGGGTTGGGAATCCCAACCCTTCGTGCCTCCGTCCGCAGGACACAGCAACACTGCAAAAGGACATGCGCACCCATATCATCTATGCAGGCCAGAACATCACTGACCCCTACAGCCCGGAGGACCTTGCTGCATACGGACTGAAACCCGCGAACTCGATCTGTGGTCATCTGGTCAACTCCATCGGCATCACGGGCGCTGCTCCCATATGGCATGACTACATGAACCGTGCACTTGCCATGACACCTCCCAGCTGGTACACCATGCCACCTGGAGTAGTTGCAGCGGGAGGCGGGGGCAATGATGGCACGTTCTATCTCGAAGGGCCAGGAGGTGTGCCATATACCCAATCTGCATGCGGATCGAGCTACTTCTACCAGTCAACCTACACCACACTCAACTCAAGCTGCAGTCTCAGTGCTGTGGGAGCATCAGGATAGTTCGGTACGGGACAGCATTCGAGCAAGTGTAGACTAGATGACAGATGGCTGAGAACACGCCCCCCTCGAATGTGGTGTACATGCCACAGGAACCACCGCCATTCGTCCGCCTCCTTGCGTACGATCTTGTTCTGCATCATCACTATCGTCTCATTCCCCGGACAGATGCCCGCATTGGACTCCTCGATGGCGACTTCCAGCTTGCAGTCGGCATGCTGAGCGGGGAAGATGCCCGCCTCATAGTTCTCCGCTACGATTCCCCTGGCCAGGCTACTGGATCACTGCAGGAACTTCTTTCACGGGCATCACAGTGGTGCACAGCATTGAATGCACAGCCTGGCATCTCACGAGTCGGCATCACGATCATCTCCTCTGCTGCAGCTGACCAGGGGCTCTCCTCTGGCCAGAACATGCCCAATC
Organism: Candidatus Dormiibacterota bacterium; assembly: GCA_027451645.1. GTDB lineage: Bacteria > Chloroflexota > Dormibacteria > Aeolococcales > Aeolococcaceae > JAJZLL01. The sequence goes on from DAIDIX010000105.1 coordinate 4,562, forward strand.
CTGGTGCTGCTGGCGAAGGCATCTCTCTCATTGCAGTCGATCCTGCTGCAGCGAGCGCACAGGACATCTACACAAGCAGTCCCATCCTCCGGGCACGAGATGTGAAACATGCACTGGGCCTTGCAGCCCGGAAACCAGAATCCGTCCCCACCCTTGCAGCAATAGGACTTGCTGAGCACCAGGTGATGCAGAATTCCTCTGCTGGCATTCCCCAGTCAGGCGCATCGCCTGGCAGGGTCATGCGGTCTGTCCCATGGCTCAGCTACGTGCTCATCGCATCCTGGATCCTCATCTATCTTGGTGAGCTTCTCTATTCGCGCCATGGGTTCGAAACGCTCATCAACTTTGGAGGACTGTCGAACCGCAATGTCGGCTACACAGACTGGTGGCGGTTTGTCACCTCAGCATTTGTTCATGACAATTCGAACGTGCTCCATGTCGGATTCAATGCTCTTGCCATGTTCTTCATCGGACCGCTCGTCGAGCGCATATACGGAAGATCGTGGCTCTTCCTCACCTTCATATTTGGTGCAGTCGTGGGCTCGCTCGCATGGTTCTTCCTTGTACCTGGCTACTCCATCACGACACCAGTCGTCTATGTCAGCTTCGGGGCTTCTGGAGGCATCATGGGGCTCATGGGACTCCTTGTCATGCTTGGACGGTTCCAGGGAAGCTTCCTTCCCCAGCAGTTTGTTTCCAGTGTGCGGACCCAGGCAGTGATGTGGGCAGTCTTCAATATTGCCTTCGGCTTTACTGTGACGAACATCAATAACTGGGCACATATTGGGGGCGTTCTCTCTGGAGTGGTGATCGGCATCCTTGCTGCTCCCAAGCGTGCTCTCGGCGGGAAAGGAACCCCCAAGCTCGTGACAGCTGCTTCAATAGCTGCAGCTGCAGTCACAGTTGTCTGTCTGGGAATTGTCGCCCAGCAGCTACTGCTCGGCCAGTTCAGCTGAGAGTTGAGCTGGATGGCACGTCATGAACGGATCGCATTGAGTCGTGGTTCCGTCACACCCCACAGTTCCTCAATACGGTAGTAACTCCGCTCACCTGGAAGGAGCACATGGACAATGGCCTCACCACAATCGAGGCACACCCACGTTCCATCCTTCATGCCATCAACGTGGTACACGTCAATGCCACGTTCCTTGCATGCCTCCTGCAGGTGCTCAACCATGCTCCTGATCTGGCGGTCCGTATCGGCTTCGCACACGACAAGGAAATCTGTCATCGAGGTCTGCTCACGAACATCGATGATGACGACATCCCGTGCCTTCCTGTCTTCCAGCTGGCTGGCAAGAAAGCGTGCAAGCTCTTCCGATTCCATGTGTTGCATTATCTCACACCTGTTCTGTCTGTCTTCGTTTCATACAGGTGATGCTCCCTGATGTATGCAAGGACTTCAGCATCAAGGTAGGTTGTGACAAGCTCCCCGTTCCCAGAGCCACTAAGCGCACTCCTGAGAGCTGTTGCACTCACTGGTGGTGAGTCAACTGTAAGAAGGGCCATGCAGCTGGAGGGGATTCCGATTGCCACACACTCCTCACGTGAAATTGGGTCTTTTCCCGTCCTGTTCACTATGGCAAGTCTCGCATGATCAAGGAGCTGTGGCCACGCATGCCATTCAGGAAGGGTCCGAGCCTCATCAGCACCGACAATGTACCACTGCTCAATGCTTCCGTGCGAGTGGGCGATCTCCACTGCAGTGTCCACTGTATAGGTAACTCCTCCCC
>DAIDIX010000106.1 GCA_027451645.1 Candidatus Dormiibacterota bacterium
CGGCCAATGGAATGAGGAGTCTTCATGGCACACACTCCACCCCAGCCCGTACCTGATGACAGGGAGAGGGGCCTCGAACACACTGGACCTGGCGAGGTGTCGATGAATGGCTCCCCCTTTACACCTGCACAGCTCTCGTGGGATGGCTCCACACTCTCCATTCATGATCCCCAGGGAACACTCATCTTCTCTGCTTCCCGCTCCTCGCTTTCACGCATCGAGCAGCATGGAACAACGCTGCGGCTAGTCACTGTGGAAGGAACGCTTGCCCTCAGGTTCGGGACAGCAGCTGGAAGGATAGGCCTTGCAGTTGAGCAGCATCCTGGAGTCGAGGACTCGCTCGAAGTGGCTGGCCTGGGCAATTCAGTCGACTACGATCAACACATTGAGGAGCGAGACTACCAGGCCATCTCATCATCCGAGTACGGAGTCTGGTATGGCATCTTTGCACAGATTCTCATCGATGATGGCAAGATGATTCCTGCCCGAAACGACCTTGCGACATATGGCCTTTCACGCTGGGGAAGCGGCCTGAGGCTGAGTGGCGCGAACAGCTCCACACTGGTCATAACCCTTCTCGTACTGCTGGTCATCCTCTACCTTCTCTTCTTCGCACACATCCCGCTCTAACCGTCCGGGCCCTCATAACTGCATGCAATGTTGCTGGCAGTGACCACGCCGAAGTCCGTATCATCATCGTGTACCCTCTCGTTCCACAGGAGCTTCCACGCCATCATGATGAGTCCCCTCCCGATCCCAGCACCATACAATGAGCCCATCCTGTCGTATGCGCCTGGGACATCTGAGCGGAAGGCTCTCCGGAATGCTCTTGATGATGTCTCGACAGAGACGCGGGACCTTCCCATGATCATTGGTGGTGAGGAGGTACGGACTGACACGACGTTTGAAGTGCGTGCTCCGCACAGGCATTCCCTCCACCTGGGCACAGGATATGCTGCAACAAGGAAGACTGTCGAGAATGCAGTGGCAGCTGCCCTTGACGCACGGCAGTCATGGTCAGAACTTCCCCAGGAGGAGAGGGCTGCAATATTCCTCAGGGCTGCAGACCTCCTTGCAGGGCCATGGCGGTACCGGATGAATGCAGCCACAATGCTTGGCCAGAGCAAGAGTGTCTTCCAGGCAGAGATCGACTCTGCCTGTGAACTCATTGACATGTGGCGGTGGAACGTCGCCTTTGCCAACGATCTCCTCCGTGAGCAGCCGTACTCCCCTGCTGGGTCGTGGAACCGAACAGAGCTCCGTCCCCTTGAGGGATTCGTGCTCGCAATCACGCCCTTCAACTTCACATCCATTGCAGGAAACCTTCCCACTTCTCCTGCAATCATGGGCAACACCGTTGTCTGGAAGCCCTCTCCCACGCAGCAGCTTTCCGCCTCGCTCATTCTCGACCTCCTCACTGCTGCAGGCCTTCCACCAGGAGTCATCAACATGGTGTCCGGTGATGGCACAGCCATCTCGGAGGTTGCACTTCCCCACAGGGATCTTGCGGGAATCCACTTCACCGGTTCAACAGGAACATTCCGCCATCTCTGGAAGAGCGTTGCGAACCACCTCGACACGTACCGCACGTATCCACGGCTTGTTGGAGAGACAGGAGGAAAGGACTTCATTCTTGCCCATCCCTCTGCAGATCCAAAGGCACTCACGACAGCCCTCCTCCGTGGTGCATTCGAGTTTCAGGGACAGAAGTGCTCATCCGCATCCAGGGCATACATTCCCAAGCCGCTCTGGAACCGCATCAAGAATGACCTCATTGAGGAAACCATCTCCCTTCCGCTCGGTGACCCAGCAAACTTCACAACCCACATCGGTGCTGTCATTGACGAGCGTGCATTCTCGCGGATCACGACAGCGATGTATGAGGGAGTTGGCGATCCGCATCTCACACTCCATACGGGAGGCACCTGGGATGACTCGACTGGGTGGTTCATCTTCCCGACAATCTTCGAGACGGATACGCCAAGGCATCCCCTCATGGAGACAGAACTGTTTGGTCCAGTGCTCACCGTCTACACCTTTGAGGAAACAGAATGGGATGACATTCTCACCCTCGTGGATACAACTTCCCCATATGGCCTTACTGGTGCCATCTTTGCGACAGACCGCGCTGCCATTGCTCAAGCATCCACACGGCTCCGTCATGCTGCAGGCAACTTCTACGTCAATGACAAGCCAACTGGTGCAGTCATTGGCCAGCAGCCGTTTGGAGGTGCACGGGCTAGCGGCACGAATGACAAGGCAGGTTCTCCCTGGAACCTCATCCGCTGGGCAAGTCCCCGCTCGATCAAGGAAACCTTCGTCCCACCGACTGACTGGCGGTACCCGCACCTGAACTACGAGTGATGCCCCAAGGGGCAAGCAACCACCCCATGCGCGATGCCGATGACTACCCTGTCATCGGGTGGGTTGGCGTTATTCCACCAGGGGCGAGAATGTCGAATCCATCAGGTGTATTGAGCAGGCCAGGAGCTGTCCCTGATACACCAGTAGTACCGTACTGCCAGACAAGTGCGCCTGTCACAGGATCGATTGCGACAATCCTGTCGTTGTAGTCATCGTTCGCAATGATGACTCCACTGGGAGCCATCTCGGCAAGAGAGGGGTACCGGAGCCTGCCAGGACCTGAGGCGGGATCATACCGCCAGAGGATGGTCCCCTGCTGGTTGAACTCCACAATGCCACCGACAGATGAGTAGTCTGCAACGAGATATGTCGATGAGGTCAGCTGCTGCGGATCTGACGGAAACCCGACTGCAACATGGGTTGTCCAGACAAGCTGTCCTGCAGGAGTGTACTCCGACACCCATGACCCATCGATCTCGGAGATGAGGATGTTGCCATTTGCAAGTGGTGTATCGCCATTGGGTGATCCAAGCGAGTATGGCGGGTTGTGCCTGCAAACCCCAGTCCTTCCAATCTGGCTCGCAATGGTGCCGTCCGGGTTGATGATGAGAATCCTGCAGTTGTCGATGTCTGCAACCATGACCTGCCCAGTCTTCAGGAGGAAGGCATCGTCTGGCTGATGGAGATACCCTGGCCTGCTGCTTGCAGCAAGTGCATGTCCATATGTCCAGAGCACCTTCTTCCCCGGGTAGCTGATGATGGCTATCGTATTGTTCTCCTCCTGGTTCGAGATGAGTGCAGTGCCATGGTGGACAAAGAACACATCATCCGGAAAGAAGAACCCTTTTGGCCCGGGCGGTACTTGAGCACCAGCTGAAGGGTATGTCCAGAGAATCTGCTTTGCATCGTTGATGACAAGAATGCGGTTGTTGCCCCGGTCAGCAATTGCCATGGTATCCCCTGCAATCGGCGATCCAGCGGATGCAGTGCCCGCTGTGCCAAATTTCGCATTCACCCTCATCATCTGGACATCTGACGTCTGGCGCGATCCCACCTCACCCCCGACAATCCATGCTGTTGCCCCGACAACGATGGATGGCGCATAGGCAACTGGCTGCATGAGCTGGCCAGCATGAAGGAATGCTTCTGTAGCGGGATCAAATGCCCAGATCGTGCCGTTTGTTCCTGCAGCACCAGCACCGCCTGTGACATATATCTGGGAGCCAAGAACATCTGCTGTCATGCCAACAAGCGCTTCAGGAAGATGGGCTACCACCTTCACGGTATGCGCAGTGGTATCGAATGCCTGGACTGCATCTGTCGGCTGCCAGGAACCGCTTCCGCTCTCCTCCTCGCCTCCGAAGATGTAGACAGTGGAGCCGACTGCAGCAACTGCAGCATACCGGACAGGGATGCTGAGCTTCGCAGCAGTGGTGAATGTCGTGCCCGTTGTTGTGGCAAGTATGTCAGGAAGTGCGTTTGTCCCATCATAGCCACCGATGACATATGCAGTGTTGCCCACAGTGACAGCAGAGCTGTCTGCTCGTGGACCTGGAAGGGAACCTGCAGCAGCACTTCCTGAAGGGCTCGTTTCCTCTACAGCGCCCGAAACAGATGATGCTCCACCCCCGAAAAGGAAGGTGCCACTTCCAAGCACTGCACTCCCTGCATCATGCGTTGGTACAGGGAGATTCCCCACATCCTGAAGTGCCCCTGTCCCGAGGTTGAGACTGAAGACACCTCCTGCTGTGCCACTGCCATTGAGGCCCCCAACAATGAGGATTTCCTGTGCTGATGCTCCTGGTGCAAGAACCTCCCGGCTGATGGGCGCCCTGAGACTCCATGGAAGCACTCCCGATTCAAGTGCAGGAATTGGAGCAGCAGCTGGCTTCGGCTGTACGCTTCGATGTGGCGTTGCCTTCACAGCAGCATGGTGCACGCCGACTGCTGCCTGTGAGCTTCCGCAGGAGACGAGAAACAGTACTGCAGCTGCAGAGATCCATGCGAGTGTCTGTCGCTTCCACCCCGACCGTATGTTCGGAGCGGCAGACATCATTGGAGTTCCGCGTCAGAGAAGGATTCGAGGTGGGCTTTCACACTGCCCAGAAAGCGTGCAGCCTGGAGGCCATCATTGAGCCTGTGATCAAAGGAGATGCAGAGATTCATCATTGGCCGTATGGCCATGGCATCGCCCTCGACAACTACTCGCTTCACAATGCGGTCCATGGCAAGGATTGCTGCCTGCGGCTGATTGATGATCGGTGCAGCAAGCACGGTACCAAGGGCTCCAGTGTTGTTGAGCGTGAACGTTCCCCCCTGGATCTCGTCAATCTTCAGCTTGTTCGACCTTGCCCGGGCTGCGATATCCCCCATCGTTGTCGCAAGCCCTGCAATGGAGAGGCGGTCTGCATCGCGAATCACGGGAACAATGAGGTTGTCCTCAAGAGCCACTGCAATCCCAAGATGGAGATTCCTGTGCTCGACAATCCCGTCATCTGACCAGGAAGCATTCATCGAGGGGAACTCGCGAAGACCTGCAAGGGTTGCCTTTGCAACAAACGGGAGGAATGTGAGATCCACACCGTACCGCTCCTTGAAGCTCCGCTTGTTACGCTCCCGGAGGGTCCACACCGTCTGCATGTTCACTTCCATCATGAACCAGGCATGTGGTGAGACAGCCCAGCTTCTGCTCATGTGGTCTGCGATAGCCCTGCGGACATTTGTCAGGGGAACGAGGACATCTCCCTCCCCTGCAGCAATGTGCTGGGGAGCTGGCGGAGCAGGAACGGGAGCTGCCTGGGGTGCAGCTGGAGCCTGTGCAGGAGCTGCTGGTGCAGCTGGTACAGCAGTGCCACCTCTCTCCTGTTCGATGAAGTCGAGAACATCCTTCTTCGTTACCCGTCCTCCGAACCCTGAGCCATGGACTCGGGTGAGATCCACATTGTGCTCCCTCGCAAGCATCCGCACCACAGGGGTAAGATGCATGCCTTCAGGTATGACTGCATGTGTGCCATTGCCATTTGCTGCAGGTGCTGCAGCAGCAGCTACGGGAGCAGGTGCAGGAGCAGTTTCTGCAGCTGCAGGTGCTGCAGCAGGCGCTGCCGTGGCTGGTGCAGAGGGTGCTGCGGCTGGAGTCTCAGAGGCAGTGGTTCCCTCAATGACACAGAGGGATTCGCCCACAGCAACCACAGAGCCTTCAGAGACAAGATGCTCACCCATGATGCCTTCAGCTGGAGACGGAATCTCGGCATTCACCTTGTCCGTCACGACCTCGGCAATGGATTCAAACCGTGCGACAGGATCTCCTGGCTGCTTCAGCCACTTCGCAAGCGTTCCTTCCGTGACACTTTCCCCCAACTGGGGCATTGCTACTGTTGTTGCCATATCAGTACGCCACCAACTCCTCTACTGCTGCCCGGATCTTCTCGGGTGTAACGAGATAAAAATGCTCAAGCGGAGGCGAGAACGGCATTGCAGGGATTTCTGGTCCCCCAAGCCGCTTCACCGGCGCATCAAGATACTCAAAGCACGCTTCACTGATGATTGCGGAAACCTCTGACGAGATGCTCACAGCAAGATTGGCTTCCTGAACAATGAGCACCTTACCCGTCTTCTTCGCTGAGGCGACAATGGTTTCCCTGTCGAGAGGACGGAGACTCCGGAGGTCGACTACCTCGATGGAGACATTCCGCTCCTGCTGCACAGCTGCTGCAACTTCCACACACTGGGATACCATGATGCCGTAGGTGAAGATCGTGAGATCCCTTCCTTCCTGCACGACATTCGCTGTCGAAATCGGAACGGTATAGCACTCATCCGGCACCTCTCCCTTGAGAGAACGGTAGCCCTTCTTGTGCTC
>DAIDIX010000107.1 GCA_027451645.1 Candidatus Dormiibacterota bacterium
TCAACCTCACTGCGAACATCTACACCAATGTCATCCCTTCCCTGAAGCGTGATGCCATGGCAAGAATCGATACGCTCTTCGGCGCTGAAGCAGCGTGCAGGTAGTGCCATGAATCTTCTTCAGCTGGCGCTATCAGGCGCTTCACAGCTTTCCGCATGGATTCTCGGGCATCCACTCGTACAGCTCCTACTTCCTCTCCTGACACCCGTCTTCCTGCGACGCATGGCGCGGTTTCTTCCTGGAAACGCACTTCCCGCTCTCATGCAGGCGCAACAACGCTCCTTCCCTGCAGCTGCAGATTCACCACCTCTCCTCATGGATGTGGAATCTCCACCCCAGGGTGACCCTGATCCCACACCTGACTACCCGATTCCATTCAAGGAGAAGAAACCCTCCACCGAGGTGCTCCTTTCAATCGCACTGCTCCTCATGACGGTGCTGCTTGCAGTTGCTGAAGTCCATCTCCACGGAATACTGCAGCGTTCCTGCATGCTCATCGCTGGCATCTCCGCAATCACGAGTGTTGGATGGGTTCACCTTCGTTGGGTGCGGATGCCTGCTGCACCATCGCTCCAGCAGGTGGATCTCATGACAGGTGCAGCATTCGAGCAGTTCCTTGTGGCTCTGTTCCGGAAGTTTGGCTACCGTGTACGCCATACCGGACGTGTGGGTGGCGACTATGGTGGGGATCTCCTGGTGGAGCGTGCAGGGAAGACCTGCGTCGTGCAGGCAAAGCGCTACTTGGGCCATGTTGGTGTTGCTGCAGTCCAGGAGGTGCTTGGAGCACGGGGTTACTATGCTGCTGCTTCCGCCCTTGTGGTTACCAACTCAAGCTTCACTGACCAGGCTCGCATCCTGGCAGGCGCCAATGGTGTTGCACTTTGGGACAGGAGCACACTTTGGCAGATGATGCAGCAGGTGGAGCGCACTCACACGATGCAGTTGGGAGCAATGTTCCTCGATGGGACAGCACTCATCCTGCACTTCCTCGGAATGCTCCTGTGTGCAGTGCTGAGGGAGATTGTTCCTCCAAAATCACGATCGATGCGGCATCGTCCGTCGTCTTGACATGCAGCACTCCGCTGGTATGATCAACAACAAAAGGGCTGTCGTTGGAGCTTCCCCAGAAGTACACCACCCCTCTTGGTTTCGATCCTCTTGGAAACCAGCCACTCCTTCTTGAACTGCCACGTGACATCTCGCACCATGTCACCCTTCTTGGCGTTACAGGTTCTGGCAAGACAACTACTGCAGTGACCCTCATGGAGGGCGCTGCTGCTGCCGGAATGGCGATTCTCATTGTCGATGCCAAGGGAGGAAGTCTTAGAAGCATTGCGCGGACACTTGCTGCGAATGCACATCTCCCCTACAGGGAAGTTGTTCCAGGATTCCCAACGTCTCTTGGGTACAACCCCTGCCGACTCGGGTCCCGATCCCAGGTTGCAGACAAGATCGTCTCGTCCTTCAACCATGGAGGGGCTTCCGATATCTACCGCCTCATCGGCCAGGAAGCGCTTGCTCTCCTCACGGGGAGTCTCCGTGCACTGCACCAGGAGGTCACCATCCGTCGCCTCCGTCAGGAGCTCAACCGGTACCGGATGCCGGGCCTTGCAAAGGAGCTCCAGGACACTGATCCCGATCTTGCTGCAGATCTCATCGATCTTGCAAAACGGGGACGCGTTGCCTATGACGCGCTTGACGGGATGCGCTCAAGGCTCGGTGCCCTCCTCCACGGCGCGTACGGGGAGGTCTTCGATCATCTGGAGCATGAACTTGATCTCATGGCAGCACTCAGTGAGCAGGGTGTGACCTACATCAGTCTTCCTGCACTCGCTGTCAGTGCAGACACGGCACTCATGGCACGGGTCCTCATCCAGGATCTGAAGCAGATCGCCTACGAGCGTCTCCAGCAGAATGACACGAGACCCTGCCTCCTCATCCTCGACGAGTTTGCAGCCCTCGATGATCCAGACCAGATCAACGACCTCCTCCGGCAGGCCCGTGAGGCAAGGCTCTGCACTGTAGTCAGCACCCAGCACCTCCCTGATGCCCTGAGCGCATACGGACTTCGCATGTCACTCCTTGGTGCTGGAACACTCATCGCCCACAGGACTGTTGCCGAGGACGCGATTGCTGTTGCAGAAACGATTGGGACGGAAACCAGGAATGAGGTCACACGCTCCTTCGACCAGGGAGTGAACACTGGTGCTGGCTCAGTGCGACGGGTTGACTCCTTCATCATCGCCCCCAATGACATCAAGCAGTTCCGAACCGGCGAGGCAGCAGTCCTGATCTCTGTCGGAACACGCCGTGTTCAACACATCATCGTCCACCCCACACCAGGAGGTCTGTCATGATACGTACCCGTAGGCGCAGCCTTGCCCAAATGCATGATGGGATGCCATCCCAGTATCCAACCATCACCTCATGGCTCCTCTCAGGCATCCGTAGACAGGGACTTGGAACTTTGCTCATTGCGACAGCAGCAGGATGGTCTGGGATCTGGCTTGTGCTCTGGATCGCTTCCCTTGCTGGCATCGCCGGTGCAATCGCGGGAGTGGTTGGTGCGAACAGTGCAGTTCCAGGACTTTTCCAGTCCATGTTCGGCCCAAGTGGATCAGTCCTTGGGCTGGTTGTTGGTGCAGTGATGGGCCTCATCGGAGGAACACTTGGTGCACTTGGCACCATGATCCTCGCCTCTCCCGTGTCATTTTTCATCTCAATAGCAGGAGGAGCGCTCCTGAGCTATCTGATTGTGGTCTATCTCGTGTGGGCTGAGGACTGGATCATGGTGCTCCGCGGCTACAGAAGGCTCTCCAACCGGGAGCGAGCCCGACTGGATCCAATTCTTCGTGATGTTGCGAGGCGCATGGGTCTTGCAACCACTCCCCGCATGCTCATTGCTGATGATGGTTCACGACATGCTGCCACGTACCTGCGGCACATTGTCATTGGAAAGCTCCTCTTCGATGAGGTGTCTAATGCTGCGCTTGCGGGCATCCTTGCCCACGAGCTTCACCACTGGAATGCTGGCGACACATTGGGACTCAAATTCGTGTTTGCCAGTGCCATGCCAGTCATCCTGTTCTATGACTTGGGAGCCCTTCTCACGCAAACTCGAAATGCTCTCCTGATGATCTTGGGATGGGCAGTACTTTGGCCCGCCTGGGTGATCATGCATCTTTTGATTGAACCGCTTGTTGCAGCAAGAAGCAGGACCAAGATCGAATACGAATGCGATGCCAAGGTCGAGAACATCGGATACGGAGAAGGCTTGATTCATGCACTGATGTACTTTGGCGACTTCGAGAAGGGATCCAGTGGATGGTTACAGGTGTTGTCGCATACACATCCTCCGATCGAGCTGAGATTGGAGCAGCTAATGAGGAATGAAATCACATACAAGGTCGCTTGAGAATGAGAATAAGAGGCAAACATGGATAACGTCAACGTACGCGGATACTTCACGTAACCGCTTTCGGCCTCCTCATAGCAGTACATAGATATGGATTGCCGGATCGCGAGGAGAATTGGATACTCAGGGTAGATTGTTTAACAATCCCTTAGGAAAGAAGCGTCATGCAAAGCCTCAGCCACCTTGGCATCCTTGCGGTCACCACATTCACCGTAACCTCTTGCGGCATGAATGCCAGCAGTGGCTCGATACCACCAACTCCACACCGATCTCACCCCCACACTCTTGCGAGCATTCCTGGAGTTCCTGAAGGGGTAATCCAATATGGCTACGTAACAGTGACAGCTGCTCCACGAAAAGCCCACACAGTGTCCGAGAAGCAGGCACAGGCAACTGCCTTGTCCATACTCAGTTCACAAGGATTCGAGTCTCAATTGCAGTTCAAGGGAGCTGTCCTGGCTGACATAACAAACCGGTCTGTTGCACCGCCGAAGTCGAGCTTTGACTGGCTTCTCATCTACTTCAGCTCCTCTGGCCTACAAGACGGTCAAGGCTGTACACCGACGTTCTGCCAGCGACCTTACCACTACTACCATGTCGCCATTAGCGCAACGTCCGGACAGATCGACAATACATACACAGGAGTCATCCCGGTAAACCACCCAACCTGACTGTAGGTTCTCCCATTCGGTCGTCTATTGCGAATGACCGTCAAGGTCCGACCGATAGGACTCCGGATCTCAGCCGACCTTCTAATATCTCATTCTCGTATCCCGTTCTCACAAGAGCGGTCTCCACGGTGTTTTGAGAATGACCGAGAGACGCACCGAGCTGACACGATAGGATGTCCTTGCGTCGCGGCCGGATCACCGGGTCCGACGAACTTTAAAACCGTTGAGAGGCATGCCTCCTGGGGCCGATTTCCTCACCTTCCGCCGTCATTTGATCTCAGATGTAACCTCCTGCAATGTATGTCAACGCACTCATAGATGGTATTGACCGCAACGTTGACCGCAACCCAGGAAGTCATACATGGTTACAGATGGACAGACACCCTCAGCTCTTCGTACTGACAGTGCTAGCCTGAGTGCTATGGGTGGCTTTGCAAGTGGTGGAATACAGCGCTCTGGTCTCTACTCAAGCCAGAAGTTCACAAACTGGACTCCTCATGACCCATATTGGTCAGAAGTTGACGCCCTTCCTGGAAGATGCAAACCAGTTCAGAATGTCCCGAGAATAGATGCAGAGGATCTCCCCATATACGATCGGCCCCTTTCACCAGGGTTTGTCCGTCCGTGTTCTGTTCAGGACATCCTCGAAGTTCTGGTGAATATTCCTGGTGAATACCTCATTGGTCTTAGGGGTGTGTTCCTCATGGCTGGAACCGCAAAGCAGGCCCGACGTCAGTCTCTCACCTACGGTATATATGCCAACGATACAATCTACCTGTTCCCTATTTCTCAGTTGAAGCTTGAAAATGGCATCTACATTAGTTCCAAAGCATGGGATGTTCCTGTCTACGAACGCTTTGGCTTCGTTGTGGAACCATCTCAGCACAGCAAATTTCGAGTACGGTTCTCATCCGAACAGTTGCGTTCCCTATTCCTCTATGATGTCCTTCTTCATGAGATTGGCCATCACATTGAAGGCATTCGAAGAAGTGGCGAATCTGAGAGATATGCAAGATGGTTTGCTGAGTTTCAAGCAGCACGATTGAAGAACGTGGATCCTGATCATTCAAGCGTACGATGACCTACAATCTCCTTCAAGCCAACCATGCGATATTCCATGGAATGAATTGTCTCAGAGCCTTACGCCAAGAGTATTGTCTGCAGCAAGTTGACAGCCAGCCTCAGAGATCAAACTTGGGATATTGGCGATGAGTGTAACAGGATCGAGTGTTCCGCTCTTTGTGTTTGGCATTGCAGCTCTTGCAGCAGCACTTTTTGTTCTTATCATTGTCATAAGCAATAAGAGGCGCCAGAACGTCAAGGTTAGGTCTCCCCTATCTACTCGTCAACTTCTCAAGAGACTTTCCATGTCAGTGATTTCCTGGTCGATTCTGTCTGTCATATTGATAGTTATTGAACCATCTCTACGACCAGAACTCCTTCCAGCAGCAGTGGTGACCTTAATTCTTTCACTCGGCTTCGGCACGCTTATAGTACTTCTGCACAGTCGTGAACGAAGCAGATAGCAATTACAGGAGATAATCATGAAAAGTGGATACCCATCGAACCACTTTTGGGCATCAGTTTTCCTTACTGCTCTGCTTATTCCCATCGTTGCATCATGCGGGGTAACGTCTAGCAACACTTCTCCACGCTTATCAAAAGTTGCTACTTGGCCCACATCTCTCGAGCCCACTGGAGTCACCTGTACCACTTCTGGCTCATGCACGCTCTGGGCGGTAAACAAGTTGGTTCAAAAATCCAAGGATGTACTCTTAGGACTTGAGTCATTTCCCATATCGTTGGCCAATGGACACATTGGGAGGGGCACTACACAACTCCTCAGAATCAGTTCACTGGTAACCTTGCCCCCAGGCAGCTTTGCACATTCTCTTGCTTCGCCGTTCGCACTCTTGCCAGTTACCATCTCTTGCTCACCCACTGGTATTACCTGCATTGCGATCACTGGGGCAGCCCAGAAATTCGAAAGTTCTCCAGGTGAAGTTCCGCTCGTGTTTGTACGATTCAACTCTGGCTCCTGGCATCTTGAACCCCAACTCATCAATACGCCAACCTACTACAACAACTCTGCTCAAGGTGTGTGCCCTGATGCGCAGC
>DAIDIX010000108.1 GCA_027451645.1 Candidatus Dormiibacterota bacterium
TGCGACATCACGAAGGCGCATAAGCATCTCTCCCACCTCGCTCAGGACCATCTCATCGTGCATATCGCGAGGTGAAAGAGTGTTCAGAGAATCGAGGGCACCATCAATCTCGTCCACAGATGGTGGACGTGAACGGGTGTCCCGTTCCACTAAACGTCCTACAAGCTCGCGGGCTTGCCCTGCAATCTCGCTCATGAAGGCTACTGTGAGCATACAACGTCACCTGCAATGGTGCGTATTGAGCAAGATCTCGCTCCTAGAACTCGCCAAGCTCCATGAGGCTCATGGCTTCTGCCATTGCATCGAAGCCGTGTGTGGTCTTTGCACTTGCAGCCTTGCCTGCACTGGCGAGAAGCTCACCCAGAAGAGCGACATCAAGCACCTGGTTCCGTGACTGGTAGCGTGTTACTGCCCGCGAGATGGAATGGCCAAGCTTCTCTGCAGTATCGTGTCCAAGCTGTTCCTCATTTGCGGTTTCGAGTGCTGAGGGCCCTTCCGTGAGCCACGTGGTACGGAAATCGCCTAGCACTTCCTGAAGCGTTTCATTGGCAACCACTGTAGCTCCAAATTTGCTTCCATCTCCCCACAGTGCTGCCACATTCCATAGTGCAATCAATGATCCACCCCGTGCAGCTATCCGCTTAATGACCTCAGTTCGCGATACTCCATGCGTCTCGGAAACATGCCGAATCATGGCATCGACAATGGTATAGGGCCCAACAAACCTCTGGCGAATGGGAGGGACTTCAGCAATGCGCTCATCAATGATGTTGAGTCCAAGCTCATCCACGACAGCATCGAGAAACTCTCTGCTGACTACTTCACAGAATCCCTCATTGAACACCATGGCAGATGGATCCTGCCAATAGCCGTCCGACTCCAGCTCATGAAGCGTCCGGTCAACTGGACCAAACCCGTGAGCAATCTCATGGACTGCCACAGCAAGATCTCCTTTCACCATGGAGATCATCCACTTGTTCCGCTCCTCCATCTCCAGCCGTGTACTGTTTGAAGCACCCTGCAAGAACTGGTCTATACGGGCCAAGAGGTCACTTCTCAATACGACTGTCTGTGCGGAAGGGAGAAACATGCCCTCGACATGCCGGATTGTATCATCAGCCTGGCGTTGTGCAGGAAGTACCTGTACAACGCCATTCGGAGCTCCCACCAGACGGGAAACGATTCCTGGCAGTACTCGGCAGAGTTCGCTCGCGGACTGTATCGGTTGCACCCCGCTTCCCCTTGTCATCCATGTGACCACAGTGAATACTGCAGTTGTCTAATGACATTGTCTCCAATTGGACGAAACGGATCAGTTACACGCAAATGACAGTTTTGATGCGATCTCTCATACGAAGGACTCTCTGAGATCAATCCCCGTCTGCAACGTGCGATACTGCCCGAGCACTGAAACCACGCTGATACAGCAGCTTCCGTGCAGCTGCCCTGGGCGATGGAACTGCATCACTATGCACATGCCGTTCAGCATATGCTTTGGCAGCCTCAATCTCGTCCTCCAGCGGCCATGAGGAGAGGATGCCAGAGATGACACTCCCGGGTATGCCCCGGGCACGAAGAAAGCGTTCTATGTACAGCTGCCCATGTCCACGCCGCAACTGTGACTGAACGAGTGCACTTGCAAAGCCATCGTCATCGAGATAGCCGTCCTGGGACAGCTGCTCCAGCACACGATCAATAGCTTCTCCCTCGAATCCCCTGCGTACAAGCCGGTATCGGAGTGAACTCCTGCTCTGCATTGCTGCATCGAGGATGCGAAAGGCGCGATCCCTGATGATGCGCTCATCGGCCCGTCCGGATGCCACATCCTCTGATGCTGCATCCGGACCTGGTCCGAACTTCATGTGCTACTCCGCTGGCTCGACTGCAGGTGCTGTCCCTTCGCGCTCAGCCACCTTCTGCTTCACAGCAGCAGTGATCTCACTGAGAAGCTCCGGGTTTGTCTTCAGGTACTCGCGCACATTGTCACGCCCCTGTCCAAGACGTGTCGTGCCGAAGGACAGCCATGAGCCACTCTTCTCAACCACTCGTGTCTCTATCGCAAGATCAAGAACGCTGCCTATATAGGAGATGCCTTCGTTGTACAGAATGTCAAACTCTGCAATGCGGAATGGAGGAGCAAGCTTGTTCTTCACTACCTTCACCTTCACGCGGCTCCCCACGATATCAAGGCCCTGCTTCAGGGTATCGAGCTTCCGTACATCAAGACGCACTGATGCGAAGAACTTGAGAGCGCGACCGCCTGTAGTCACTTCCGGATTGCCAAACATCACGCCAACCTTCTCGCGAAGCTGGTTCGTGAAGATGACACAGGTATTCGAGCGACTGATTGCTGAAGTAAGTTTCCTCATTGCCTGAGACATGAGTCGTGCCTGAAGTCCGACATGACTGTCTCCCATGTCACCTTCAATCTCCGCCTTCGGGACAAGTGCTGCTACCGAGTCGATAACGACGACATCCACTGCACTGCTCCGGACAAGCGCCTCTACGATCTCAAGTGCCTGTTCTCCAGTATCTGGCTGAGAAATGAGAAGCTCATCAGTTTTCACCCCAATGCGCGCTGCATACTGAGGATCGAGAGCGTGCTCTGCATCAATGCAGGCAGCAACTCCACCACGACGCTGTGCTTCAGCAATGATATGAAGTGTCAAAGTCGTCTTTCCTGAGGATTCAGGACCATATATCTCGACAATTCGTCCACGGGGCATGCCACCAACCCCTAATGCAACATCAAGTGTCAGTGCTCCTGTGGGAATGACATCCACATGCTGGACATGTGACTCCCCAAGCCGCATGATGGCTCCCTTGCCATGTGCACGTTCAATCTGCGCTAGCGCTGATGCGAGTGCCCGCTCACGTTCTACACCATCTAGACCGGTGCGCTCTGGCTGTCCTGTCACTTCCAATGCTGGCTGCTGGCTGGTTGTCCCTGATGCCATGTATCCTTGCCTCCTTCACTGCACACCCATGTGCAGCGGTGTATCGACTCTCACTGTGCAAATCGTTGATGACGTCTGTTCATCTGTACACGTCATCCATCGTACCGTTCCCATAGTATCGATGCCAAGCTCTATGCGTCCTGCACCTCCTCTTCAATCATAGCGAGAGCTGTTCGAACTGCCATCTCGCGGTTCTGTTCACGGCTCCCACTGCCAAGGAGCCTGACAACATGTGCGTCGCTATCCTGATCCGTAGATGCAAGAGCAACAAAGATCGTTCCGAGGGGAGCTGCTTCCGTTCCACCTGTTGGCCCAGCAAAGCCCGTTATCCCAACACCAAGGTTCGACTCGCACCTCTTCCGCACACTGCACGCAAGGGACCGTGCCACAGCATCACTCACCACCCCATGACGTCTGATGAGATCATGCGGTACTCCCAGCAGCAGTTCCTTCATCTCTTCGGTATAGGCAACTACACCGCCCACAAGATACGCAGAGGCGCCCTCTGGAGCGCTGAGAACAGCTGCGAGGAGCCCTCCCGTGCATGATTCAGCAACAGCGACAGTCATATTCCTATCCCGAAGAAGTTCACCGACCTTGCGGCTCTCCGGAAAGGATGATTGGAGATCAGCGTTCATTGTCATATGGTGGGAGTATGCGGACCGAATGCGACAGATGTCTGTCGCCTATAACACGAATCTACGATATCGCCAGAGGTAGTCAAGTCCGCTGAGTACTGTTGCAACGGTTGCCACGCCAACAATGTAGGGAACGGCATAGTGAAGCCACGGAAAGGTTGGAACCAGGAAGATGACAAAGATCATGATCGTTTGAGTCAGTGTCTTTGATTTGCCCCAGGATGTTGCAGCCACGACAACTCCCTGGGAAGCAGCAACTGATCGCAGGCCAGTGATGAGGAATTCCCTGGCAATGATAATGAGAACCACCCAGAGTGGCAGCATGGATTGCCAGACAAATATCACAAGCACTGTACTGATGAGCATCTTGTCCGCGAGCGGATCAAGAAATTTTCCAAGCTCAGTAACAAGGTGCTTTCTCCGTGCAATCTGGCCGTCGAGAGTATCTGTGAACATCGCCAGTGCGAAAAGCGCAAGTGCCCACACCATGTGGTGAGGAAAGCCCACACTCATCAGAACGGCGATGCATGGTACAAGAATGAGCCGCAGAATCGTCAGCTGGTTTGGCAGAGTTAGATGCTTCTTCACCGGTAGTTGGTGAATTGCAGCGGCACTCCGTAATCTCCGTCCTTGAGATCCTGGATCACAGCCTGCAGGCTGTCCTTGTCCTTTCCTGCCACACGGAGCTGATCTCCCTGAATCTGCACATGCACCTTGGGATGAGAAGCGCGGATATGCTTGCTCAATTCACGGCCTATGTCTTCAGTTATGCCCTTCTTCAGCTTTGCAGTCTGCTTCACTGCTCCCCTGGAAGCAGGTTCGACTTCTCCCCACTCCAAGACACGGAGATCGAGACCACGCCGGAAGAATTTGCTCTCCAGTATGTCCCTGACAGACTTGAGATGGAGTTCTGATGCAGTCTTGACAGAGATGGACTCTTTCTCAAGTTCTATCTCTGTATCAGAACCCTTGAAGTCGTAGCGGTTTGCCACTTCCTTCTGTGACTGGTCTACAGCGTTCACGACCTCCTGGCGGTCGAAATCGCTCACGACATCAAACGTGAATTCTTTGGCCATAGTGAGAGCATATCGCAGGACATACCATATGTGTCAGTCTCCACTGTCCTCATTGAGCTCATCAAGAAGCTCATCCACCTGGAATGGATCCATGAGTACTGCACGAGATTTGCTTCCTTCAAATGGTCCTACCACCCTATACTCTGCAAGCTGGTCAATGATGCGGGCAGCTCGCGCGTACCCCACTTCAAGTTTCCGCTGGAGAAGAGAAGTTGCAGCACGGCCCTCGCTTGCTACAAGATGCGCAGCCCGTGCGAAGAGAGGATCTCTCTTCTTGATATCCCGTTCAGATGACATTGAAGCACCAACCTCAAGCACCATTGGTTCGTAGCTTGGAGGGCCCTGACGCTTCCAGAAGCTCACTACCTCATCACGCTCCCTGTCACTGAGATATGCTCCCTGGAGCCGTTTGGGCCGTCCTTCCCCTATGGGCAGATAAAGCATGTCACCATGCCCGAGCAGCTTTTCTGCACCAAGCTCATCAAGGATGACACGGGAATCGACACCGCTTGACACTGCGAAGGCGATGCGGCTCGGAATATTCGCCTTGATGAGTCCAGTGATGATGTCCGTTGAAGGACGCTGGGTTGCAACGACAAGATGAATGCCGACTGCGCGTGCCAGCTGGGCAAGTCTGCATACAAGATCTTCTATCTCTCCAGCAGCAACCATCATGAGGTCTGCCAGCTCATCAATGATGATGACAACATACGGCAGCGGTTCAATGCCAAGCTTGGGTGCCTGCTCATTGAATTTCGCAATGTTGCGCATGCCATGGCCTGCAAGAAGCTTGTACCTGTCCTCCATCTCCTTTACAGCCCATCTCAGTGCTGACACTGCTGCATCAGGTTCCACAACGACGGGAACAAGGAGATGTGGGAGATCGGCGAAGGATGACAGTTCAACGCGTTTTGGATCGATAAGGATGAGCCGCAGGGACTCTGGAGTTGCCTGGAGAAGAAATCCCGCTATGAGGGAGTTGATGAGCACGGACTTGCCAGATCCGGTTGCACCAGCAACAAGAAGATGTGGCATGTCTGTGAGATCACCTACCGTTGGTGCACCACTGACATCAGCACCGAGAACGACTCTCAGGATGCCCTTCGACTCCGAGAATGCCTGCGCAGTTGCTATCTCACGCATGGAGACAATCTGCGTTGCCTGATGGGGAACCTCGATTGATACAGCAGACTTTCCGATAAGAAACGGCTGGATGCGCACAGGAGCAGCAACTGCGAGCGAAAGGTCTGTCTGGTGATTGAGAATCTTTCGGACTGATACTCCAGGAGCAGGACGGATCTCAAACTGTGTGACTGTTGGGCCTGTACTGACGCCCACAATGGTCGTTTCTATGCCAAAGGATTTCAGAGTTCCAACAATCGTCTGTCCAATGGCAGCAATGTCACCTTCCCGAACACGCTTCCGTGGCGACTCGGCCTTGTCGAGAAGGGACATGGGGGGAAGCTTCCAAACCTTTGTCTCCGGATCATCTGGGGAAGAGCGAAACAGTGGGGGATCATCGTCGC
>DAIDIX010000109.1 GCA_027451645.1 Candidatus Dormiibacterota bacterium
CTTGGCATCAGTGTTGTCTGGTTCAATCCCACCTTCCCCTCTCCAAACACGGACTGGGGATATGACATTGCAGATTACTATGGTGTCCATCCGGACTTCGGTACTGTTGATGATCTCAGGCACCTCATTGAGGTGGCTGCAAAGCGGAACATCCGCATTCTTCTCGATCTCGTCCCTAACCACACAAGCGACAAGCATCCCTGGTTCATCGATGCGAAGTCCTCACGGGATGCTGCACACAGGGACTGGTATGTCTTTGCAGACGGAAGGGGCAGCAACCCGCCAAACAACTGGCTCGATGTGCGTGGTGAATGCGCATGGATATATGACTCCCAGACAGAACAGTGGTACCTGCACAATTTCCTTGCGAGCCAGCCGGATCTCAACTGGTGGAACATGGATCTCCGACGTGAGTTCACAAAGATTCTCTCGTACTGGTTCGATATGGGAGTGTCCGGATTCAGAATCGATGTTGCCCATGGGGTCATCAAGGACAGGGAGCTCCGTGACAACCCCGAGACAGTTCCTGCACACAGGGATGGCGAGGTTCACTATCACCGTCAGGTCCAGAAATACAATGCCCACAGGCCAGAGGTGCACGAGATCTACAGGTCCTGGCGGGATCTTGCGAGGCAGTACGCACCCGAGCGACTTTTCTACGGTGAGACCAATGCACTCAATATTGAAGAGACAGCAAGCTACTACGGCAATGATGATGAGTTCCAGCTCACACTCAATGGCCCCTCGATTGGCATCCCCGGCACAGTACCCTCACTCTCCCATGCTGTCCGTGAGACAGAAAGCGCCTTCCCTCCCACATCCTGGCCATCCTGGACAGGATCGAACCACGACATTCCACGGTTCCCCACGCGGTGGGCTCAGGGAAACACCGATCGTGCACGCTGCTTTCTCCTCATGCTCCTGTCACTCCGAGGCACACCTGTGCTCTACTACGGCGATGAGCTGTGCATGCAGGATGAACCGATGGATCAGAAGTACTGGAGGGATCCGATGTACACACCGAGCCGGGACAGCTCACGAACTCCAATGCCATGGACTCCAGCTTCTGGTGGAGGCTTCACTGATGACGACATCACTCCCTGGCTTCCCATCGGAGAACACAGGACACCAAGTGTTGCAGAACAGCAGCAGGATTCCGATTCTCCGCTTTCGCTTACCCGACGGCTGCTTGCATTTCGCAGGCAGCACCCGGAGTTCACTCTTGGTTCATATGAATCCCTCCTGGAAGAGGAGGCTCTCTGGGCCTGGAAGCGTGGTGAGAGCCACCTCGTAGTCATGAACATTGGTGATGAGGAGACTTCCTGCTCGCTTCCCTCTGGAACAAAGGTAGTGGCCACACATACTGGCGAAGAGGGAATAACGTGGGATGGCACTTCCGTCAATGCAAATGAAGCATTCATCGTTGCACTGTAATGCCGACTCCTCCTGTCATTGCACTCACGGGCAGTATTGCCACAGGCAAGAGTACTGCAGCTCTCCACCTCAAAAAACGTGGAGCAGCACTCATCGATGCTGATGCTATCGCTCATGACATCTACAGCAGCAACCCGGATCTCGTTGCACGTATTGTCAACACGTTTGGAAGCGACATCCTTGATGAGCACGGAGTGATCGACAGAGCTGCACTGGGAGAGCGGATATTCGCTTCCCCACCACTGAGAGAGCTTCTCAACAGCCTGACACACCCCTACATCAGGAAACAGATGCTCGTGGAGCATACTGCAGCCATGCACGCTGCCCCCCCACTCATCGTGCATGACATTCCGCTCCTCTTCGAGAGCAGCCTCGCTGACTTCTTCCCGAGAGTGCTCGTCATTGCCGCACCACAGTCCATACAGCTCGAACGGCTCGTGACGGGCAGGCATCTCACAATCGAGGAAGCCCGCAACCGCATCAGTGCCCAGCTGCCCAGTGACATGAAGTGCAGGAAGGCAACCTGGTGCTGCGAGAACACGGGCACCATTTCTGCGCTTGAGGCCAGGCTTGATGACCTGTGGCCTGCATTCGTTGATGATGGCCCCCAGCCCCGTCTTGATCTTCTGACGACAAATGCATGACGAATTGCATGAGATTCATGCAATTTTTCGATCGTATGCTAGTATCGAGACGTACGGAGTGGCAACACCATGCAGCAAGCCATCACGATTGAAACGCCGTGATGTTGCACCTCGCATGTTCTGATACCTCACCGCCCCGAAAGCGTTCCGGACTCGGAGGTACTCCCAATGCGCGAACTCGTCATCAAAGTTCCCTCACCCTTCTCAGGAGTTGACGATGTAGGCTTCACTGCACGCCAGCCTGCACAGGATCTCAATGTCGCACTCCTGGACGTACCCATCATTGTTGAAGGTGCATCCCGGCCAATGCGAATCCTCGTGAACCATCTGTCAACATTTGCAGAAAAGGAGCGCATTGTCTCCACTCCTGGAGATGATGATGCCTATGTGTGGACACCGCCAATCCAGATAACCGATGAGATCTGTGTTCTCTCCTTCCGTGACATGAGCAAACAGCAGATTGCTGCAGATGTGCTCTCCCAGGAGCGTCAGTATCTCTGGAACCTTGTGCGACCTCTCGCTGTCACGTTCCTCAGGGACTGCATCAGGCTTGGCAACCTCAAGCTCCGTGACCACATTGACGTGATCATGAGCGATGATATCCTCGGCACTGTGGATATCACGCTCAGACTTTCCGACATTGCATCCCAGAATGGCGTGCATGTCCTGTATGCAGCCTGAACGGGAGATCTGGCTACCGGTCTTTCTGCCTGAATCACGATGGTGATGGGGAAGCAGGAGTTCCTGTCGGGCTTGGCTTCCCGGATGCAGGTGCGGCAGGAGATGCTGACGCATGTGCAGATGGTGTGGGGACGGCTGCAGATGGAGATGCAGGAGCTGATGCTGACCGGATGAGGAAGATGAGGCCAACAAGCACAATCCCGATGATGACAGTGCCTACAAAGAGAGCTGCACCCCATTCCTGACGAACTGCCTTCTGCATACCTTTCCTTTCCGACTGAACTGCTGATGCGTACCTGTACGGTCAGTGTACCGATTGTGCCCGTTCAAATGCCTTTGGAGCATATTCCGGTGCAAGACGGAACATCGTTGCATACCACCCTTCGAGTGTCCCCACATCAAGAAGCTCTCCCTCGAACTCCACTCCCCAGATATCTCCACTTCCGAGCATCTGCCCAATACCGTCTGTCAGCTGGATCTCGCCACCTGCTCCCGGAGACTGGTGCGCAAGATGGTCGAAGATGTCCGGCAGGAGAACGTACCTGCCCATGATCGCAAGGAGGCTCGGAGCATCCTTTGCTGCAGGCTTCTCCACTACGTTTGTAACCCGATGATACCTGCCAACAGTCTCTGCAACTGCAACCGAGCCGTACCGGGAGATCTGTTCCTCAGTCACCCGCATGAGGGCGAGAATAGTGGTCCCAAAACGCTGAAAGGCTTCACCAAGCTGCGACAGCACTGGAGCTGCGCCATACGACACGTCATCCGGAAGGAGGCAGAAGAATGGCTCCTGTGCCACATGATCCCTTGCACAGAGAACTGCATGGCCAAGTCCGAGCGGTTCGTCCTGGTATGTGTACGTGAAACTCGCCAGTGATGAGACAGCACGGACAGCTTCCAGCTGGGCCTGCTTTCCCCGTGCACTGAGCAGGTCCTCAAGGGCTGGAGAGGGTGCGAAATGATCCCTGATGAGCTCCTTCCCCTCGCTGAGGACAACAACCATCTCCGAGGCTCCTGCTGCTGCAGCCTCCTCAACTCCCCACTGGATTGCTGGTCGATTGCCCACAGGGAGCAGCTCCTTGGGAAGCGCCTTCGTTGCAGGAAGAAATCGTGTGCCAAGTCCTGCTGCAGGGATGACGCACTGCCTGATTGGTTGGGTCATTGTTCTTTCGTTCTACACTACTTCAGTATGGTGTCGCCAGCTGACGACACTGAGTGTACCGGATCGAGGGAGATGTCCTATGGTTGTGTCTGCGGAAGTTCTGCTGCAGGAGAGCATCATTGAAGCCCTCCGGCAGTGCATGAACGATGGCTCCCTCCCCCTGTCTGCAGTACCTGATGACATTGTCATTGAGAAGCCAAAGAATCCGTCCCATGGGGACTGGTCGACAAATGCTGCACTCCGCATAGTGAAGCACCTTCCTGGCAGAACTCCGATGGATATCGCACAGACAGTGGTGGCCCACATCCCCGAACACACTGCATTTTCCTCCATGGAGGTTGTTCCTCCGGGTTTCATCAATGCACGTCTCTCCGAGGAGTTCATTGCTGCACAGCTTCAGGAAATGTACAATTCCCCGCGACTTGGAGTACCTGAGGCAGATGACCCTCTCACTGTGGTTGTCGACTACTCAGCTCCAAATGTCGCGAAAGAGATGCATGTTGGACATCTCCGATCCACCATCATCGGTGATGCCCTCACACGCATACTCACCTTCCTTGGACACACAGTCATCCGGGAAAACCATATTGGAGACTGGGGCACACCGTTTGGCATGCTCATTGAGCACCTCATCGATGTCGGAGATGCGGAAGGACTTGAGGAGCTTTCTGTCGGTGAGCTTGGAGCATTCTACCGTCAGGCCCGGACAACCTTTGAGGGGAATCCCGCCTTCCAGGAGCGAAGCAGGAGGCGGGTTGTTCTCCTCCAGTCAGGAGATCCTGCAACGCTGAAGCTCTGGAGAACGCTCGTCGATGCGAGTCTCGACGCCTTTGAGACGATATACAGCGAGCTCGGTGTTCTTCTGACGAGAGAGGATGTTGCTGGAGAGAGCCAGTACAACGATGGCCTTGCACAGGTGGTCTCAGACCTGCGTTCCTGGAATCTCCTGGTCGAGAGCGATGGAGCACAGTGCGTCTTTCCACCAGGATTCTTCAACAGGGATGGCTCGCCCCTCCCCCTCATCATCCAGAAGTCCGATGGTGGATACGGCTATGCAGCAACGGATCTCGCCACTATCCGGG
This sequence comes from Candidatus Dormiibacterota bacterium, assembly GCA_027451645.1. Classification (GTDB taxonomy): domain Bacteria; phylum Chloroflexota; class Dormibacteria; order Aeolococcales; family Aeolococcaceae; genus JAJZLL01. The sequence goes on from DAIDIX010000109.1 coordinate 5,004, forward strand.
ACCGGGTCGACAGGCTCCATGCTGACCGCATGCTGTATGTCGTTGGCATGCCCCAGTCACAGCACTTCGCCATGGTATTTGCTGTTGCCTCTATGGCGGGGTGGCTTCCTTCCAGTGTTGAGGCAACACATGTCGCGTTTGGGCACATGCTTGGAACAGATCACAAGATGTTCAAGTCCCGTTCTGGCAACACTTTCCAGCTGCAGCGGCTCATTGACGAGGCTGTAGACCGGGCCCGAACGGCAGTAGTCGAACGGAATCCGGAACTTGGCAGGGAAGAGTGCGAGTCCATAGCACGGATGGTGGGAATTGGCGCCATGAAATACGCAGACCTCTCAAACGACAGGACACGGGATTACGTCTTCGATCTCGATCGCATGCTTTCCTTTGAAGGCAATACTGCACCCTACCTCCAGTACGCACATGCACGTATCCGTTCCGTGTTCCGGAAAGGCAATGTGTCTCCAGCAGATACCGTACCTTCCCTTCCTGCTCATGCTCCAGCAGAACGGGCCCTTGCACTGCACATCCTCTCACTTGAGAGTGTCCTTGCTGACGTAGCGAGATCGTGCAGGCCGCATACCCTGTGCACCTACCTGTATGAGCTGTCCTCCCTTTTCACTGCATTCTATGAGCAGTGCCCGATCCTCAAGGCAGCAACTCCCGACGAGCGTGCTGTCCGTCTCGCACTCGCCCACCTCACTGGCCGGGTCCTCCATGAGGGTCTTGGACTTCTTGGAATTGCTGCACCAGACCAGATGTAGCGGGAACGCTCTTCCGTATACTGGATGGTGCGCCCCGTTCGTCTAGAGGCCTAGGACATCACCCTCTCAAGGTGGAGATCATCGGTTCGAATCCGATACGGGGTACCAGATTCCTCATGGCGGTACCCTCATGCCTGCAGCCTCCCGATTCTCCTCATCAGCCTCGGTCCATATCTGAGGTCCTGTCGCATCTGTGTGGAAGATGCTCATTGATCCAGAGGCAGTTGCTCCATACTTCCATGGCACGAAACTCGATGCTGACTGGACGATTGGGGGACAGATCACCTGGAGCGGCACCCGGGTGCCCTTGATGACGGTGTGCCCGTTGCAGACCTGGGGGCTGCGGGCAAAATGGTCCATATAGTTCAGCATGCGTTCCTCAAAGCGGCGTACTTCCTTGGCGTGCTCTCATT
>DAIDIX010000110.1 GCA_027451645.1 Candidatus Dormiibacterota bacterium
GAGAATCGGGACATGGTCCCTGACAAGGTTCACATGGTCAATGGAGAGAGCTGGGTCATCGACGACTGTCATCACACGTCCCTGTCCTGCAGAGCAGATTCCCTCCCCACTGTATCTGCATCTACCACTGTTGCATCTTGACTTTGCGAGGGCGCCTTTTACACTTAAAGTGTAGGGACAAACAGGGTAGCTACGGTATCAGAAGGAGAGTTCCAATGAGCACCGTGTGGACAATTCCACGTCAGATGCGGCTTCCTCTGCAGCTTCCGTACTGCGGGAGAACGGTCTGGCAGCTCCTTCGGCATGGACGGGCAGAAAGGTGAAGCCCAGTTGGCTGGCGGAGCAGCCATTGATATTCTCTCCCTGCGGATAGCGGACGATTCCGCTCGGATACATCGAGTACAAGTATGGTAGGGACAGCGGATCAATGGGGATCCGACCAACTGGGCACACAGGATGTCCAATGACATGAGAACCTGACACGTAGTCAGGCTGTTCACAAGCGTGAACTTTGGAGAGGCCCATCACCCTTCACGGTGGAGCCTCTCCCGCTATATGAAGGGTGTAACTCGACCTGTTTCGTGGTACCATCCCTGCAATACAGGAATTAGTGGAACGCACTCTTCATGCATCATGCTCCCCATCTCCCAGGCATCTTCAATGCACTGGCTCCCGTGCTCGATCATTTCGGGTATCTGGCTGTCGTTTTCTTCCTCTTCCTTGAGGATTTCGGAATCCCAGTGCCTGGCGAGACGACACTCATTGCAGCTGCTGTGTATGCAGGAGCTGGTGTCCTCAATGTCTGGCTCATTGTTCCACTTGCCATTCTTGCTGCCATGATCGGGGACAATGTCGGGTATGCAATTGGGCGCTTTGGGGGCCGTGCTGTTGTCGAACGGTGGGGGCACTACATCTTCATCACCCCTGAGCGCCTCGCAGTTGCAGAGAACTTCTTTGCGAAGCGTGGAGGCAGGATTGTTGTCATTGCCCGTTTCATCGAGGGTCTTCGCCAGGCGAACGGCATCATTGCGGGAATAACGGAGATGCCCTGGCCACGCTTCCTCCTCTTCAACACCATTGGGGCTGCTCTCTGGGTTGGTGTCTGGGTGACTGTGGGAATGGTTGCTGGGGAGCATCTCAACTCGATCTACCACACCCTTGCACGGTATGAGCTTGGTGCTGCAGCTCTTGTTGTGCTCGGCATCATTGCCCTCATTGTCCGAAGTGTTCTTCGCCACCGGGGCAACAATCACGATGCCGCTCCACACGCTGCACCAGCACAGGACCAGTCAACGCCGGAGTCGTGACGGGCCACTTACTGCTGGATGTGCTGCAATGCAGAACCGGAGGGGCGCCTCTGCAGCAACGCTGATGCCAATCCGTGGTGTACAGATGATGCGTTCACGCTCTCCAACTTCTCCTTTCCTCAGCTGGAGATGGCTCCCATCTGCAAAATATGGCAGGCCATTGTCTTCCACTGTGATGCCCAGTCCCCGTGCGAACAGTCCTGGACCCCTGAGAAGTCCTGACTGTGGCCTCTCGGGTCTGCAGCCAAGCCTCGCCCGAACGTGTTCCTCGCCTCCCACCACTTCCGCACTCCTGAAGAGGACTGCTCCAGCTCCATCATCCCCATGCGCAACGACATTGCAGCACCAGTGCACACCGTAGCTTCTGTACACGTATGCATGACCAGGAGCTCCAAACATGACAGCTGTCCGGTCTGTTGGTCCACGGTAGGCATGCGATGCCGGGTCGTCATGGCCACGGTATGCCTCAGTCTCGACAACGCGGGAGATGACTGTCTTGCCGCCACAGAGGGAAATGCATGTGCATCCCACAAGGTCAGCTGCAACAGCTGCAGGATCCCGTGCAAAGAACGCCTGGGGCAGGACGTCAGGATCGCTGGACAGCATGGAGGGCTGTTTCCAGATGGGAAAGCACTGCTGTCCGTACAGTGCTCACTTCCTCGTTTGTGAGGGTACGCTCAGGAGAGCGGTACACCATCCGCACAGTGTAGCCGCGGTGCCCTTCAGGAAGTCCACTGCCACGATACATGTCGATGATCCGTGCGGATTCGAGAAGCACTCCAGCATGTGCTGTGATTTCCTGCAGAAGGTCGAGTCCAGTACTGCTTTCTGGCACAGCAAGCGCGAGGTCTTCTGCAATTCCCGGAAATCGTGGTGGGGATGGGTAGGCGACTGCAATATCGGATGCAGTGATCACGGCATCGAGCGTGCATTCGAGAACAACGATTCTGTCTTTGCAGTCAAGCATGTCGCGCACGCTTTTCGAGAGTTCACCTGCATAGCCGGCAGGCACTCCTGCTGCGTACGCCCACACAGTTCGTCCAGGGTGAAAGAGTTCATTGGGAGAATCTGGCTGTACCCAGTCGAGACGGCATTTTCCCTTCTCGTCGACAATCCGCTCCACAGTGCGCCGCATCAAGTGCAGCAGTTCTGCTGCTCCCTCAGCATCCCGTTCAGGGACGGCAGCTGCCATCGCAAATGTGCGTGGTTCCAGGGGAAGCGGAGTGCGTGTTTCATCAATGCCATCGGGCATCGTGCCTGCAGGAAGCGATGTGCGGGATCCCTCCCAGTACACATGTCCAAGTTCGAAGAGCCGTGGTGAGACCACTCCCCTGTTGACATTGAGTACGAGGGATCGAAGGAGTGTGGACAGGAGACTGGTCCGGAGTCTGCTTCCGATGTCCGTGAGGGGATTGGTGATGGTGACTGCACGTGGGGAGCCTGAACCATCAGGATGTGCGCATGCAGGAAGTGCAGTCGCAAGATCCTCATCACTGACAAAGGATGTGGTCCGTGCTTCCGTGAAGCCTGCACCAAGGGCAATGTCCCGGATACGGGCATCACCATCGATGAGATACTGATCCGGTCGTGGAGCATCACGCCGCTGTCCAGGAAGGGTTGCGGGAAGGGCATCATAGCCAATGCACCTGCCGATCTCCTCAGCAATGTCCTCAGGAAGGACAAGATCGTTCCGGAAGACTGGGGCAGTTATCGTGAAGTGCTCACCATCTGCTGCCACATCTGCACCAAGCCGCTTCATGATCGATGAGACAGAATCCCCTGCAACAGGATATCCAAGGATGCCTGAGATTGCTGAGGCAGTGACAGTGACAGGAGGTGATGGTGCCTGTGCTCCAGGATGGATATCAACAGCCCCGGACAGGGCAAGCGTTCCCCCAGTGAGTGACGCGACAAGCACTGCTGCCCGTTCTATTGCAGGAGGTGGAAGATCATCCGAGAGATCCTTCTCAAAGAGGGCAGATGCATCCGTACGGATACCGTGAAGACGGGAAGTCCGCCTGATACGGCGGGGATTCCACGATGCAGCCTCAATGATGATTCGTGTGGTGGAGGCTGAAATGCCTGAATGCTCGCCTCCCATGATGCCAGCAAGGCTGAGCGCTGCAGCAGGAGTGCTGACGACAATGTCATCAGGTGTACAGTGCCGCTCAACACCGTCAAGGCAGAGGAGCGCTTCTCCATCATGGGCTCTTCTGATGATGAGCTCTGCGTTTCCTGGAGTCCTCCCATCCTTGGCAACGACATCGTAGTCAAACATGTGGAGAGGTTCCCCCAGTTCATGGGCCACATAGTTGCTGATATCGACAATGGCATCGATTGGCCGTACTCCCACAGAGAGAAGCCGCTGCTGCATCCACTGTGGTGCTGGACCTACTGCAACATTGTCCATGGCAAGAGCCATGAATCGCCTGCAGCCATCTGTATCCTCGACAGTGACTGTGCAGGGAAGGGTCTTCCCTGCTGGCACTGGAAGCGGTCCATTTTCCGTCTCCCAGTGCAGGGAATGAAGTGGACGTTCGAAGAGAGCTGCAAGTTCCCGTGCAATGCCCCAGTGGGAAAGGCAGTCGGGCCTGTTTGTCGTGATTTCGACATCGAGGATCGTGTCCTGCTCAAGAAGCTCATGGAGCGGCTGTCCAGGGCTCCCTTTCTCGAGAAGGAGAATGCCCTCGTGATCGCCCGAGAGCCCAAGTTCCCGTGCAGAGCAGAGCATGCCCTCGGAAATCCACTTTCCCCTTCCGAATGGGCGAGGCTCGATGAGGAGATCGATGATGGGAAGGAATGTTCCTGGAGGAGCGAATGGCACGAGAACACCTTCACGGAGGTTCGGTGCTCCACTCACAAGGTTCCGCGCGGTTCCACTCCCGTCATCCACAGTGCAGACAGCAAGCGGATGGTCCTTCGAACCTGCCCACTCGAGGGACGTGATGCGTGCAGCTATGACACCAGCACAGGTGGGAAGTGCACTGTTTACCTCAGTACCGGACCGAATGAGAGCTGACGTGATGTCTTCAAGCGGAATTCCCGAGAGGTCCACAAGCGAGGAGAGCCAGTTGAGGGAGAGTTTCATCCATCCCTCCTTGGAGTGAGAAAGCGGACATCGTTCTCGTACAGATGCCGTATGTGCTGGATGTTGTACTTCAGCATGGCCATCCGTTCCAGACCAACGCCAAACGCGAAGCCCCTGTAGACTGCGGGATCGATTCCGCCATTCTCGAGAACAGTAGGATGGATCATGCCACTGCCGAGAACTTCAATCCATCCGCTCTTCCTGCAGAGGGAGCATCCACTGCCATTGCACCGCATGCAGGAGATGTCGATCTCGAAGGATGGCTCAGTGAACGGGAAGTGGTGTGGACGGAGCCGGATCTTCCTGTCTGTGCCAAAGAACGACTGCATGAAATAGAGCAGAGTCCCCTTGAGATCCGCAAGCGAGATGTCCGTATCGATGCAGATGCCTTCTGCCTGATAGAAGATCGGGGCATGGGTTGCATCATTGTCCCGCCTGAAACACCGTCCAATGACAATGGCACTCATCGGTGCCCCGTACACACGCATTGCACGCACCTGCACAGAACTTGTCTGTGTGCGGAGAAGGCGTGCTTCATCAATGAAGTACGTATCCTGCGTATCCCTGGAAGGATGGTCTGGCGGCATGTTCACAAAGGTGAAGTTGTACCGGTCGTACTCCACTTCAGGTCCTTCCACGAAGCGGTAGCCAAGGGATCCGAATACGGACCTGATGGAATTGAGGACTTCTGTGATGGGATGAAGTGTTCCCCGCTCAAGACGCTCCTCGGGAATGGTGAGATCCATCCATTCCCCAGCAATCCTGCTCTTCTCTTCCGCTATGTGGAGCTGTGCTGTACGTGCATGGAAAGACTCTTCCAGCAGGGTCCACTTCTCATTGATGGTCTGCCCAAGGAGCTTCCTTGTCGGAATGTCTGCAACCTGGCCAATGCTCTTCCGGAGCTTTGTGACAGCGCCGTCCTGCCGTCCAAGGTAGGTGGCATGGACCTGGTCGAGATCATGCGTACTTGCAGCTTCCGCTATTGCCTGCTCCACTTCAGGAACAAGACGCCCAAGCTCTTCAAGGATGGCATCGTGTGAGGGGAGATCGCCCATGACTGGCTCCTTCTGTACAGGAACCGTACTATGAGGCGTTCTGCTGGGCCTTTGCCATTGCAACAAAGGCATTGAATGCAGAGGGATCCTCAATGGCAAGGGCGGAAAGCACCTTGCGATTCACCTCGACACCTGCCTTCTTCTGGAGAAGATAGATGAACTCGCTGTATGAGAGCCCCTCCTGACGGACTGCAGCATTGATGCGTGCAATCCAGAGCCTGCGGAACTCGGACTTGCGGTGCTTCCGGTCACGGTACGCATACTGGCCAGCATGCATGACAGCCTCGTTCGTGGCCTTGAAGAGCCTGTGCTGTGCTCCGGTATACCCCTGGGCAAGTTCGCGGATCTTCTTGTGCCGCGCACGTCCTGTGACGCCACGCTTTACTCGTGCCATGATCGGATCTCCTTTACGACGTTTGGACTACAGATACGGAATGAGACGGCGGATTGCACGCACATCCTGCGGAGCAAGCTGATGCTTTGCGCGGTAAAGCCTCTTTCGCTTGCTCGACTTGTGCTCGAGGAGATGCGAGCGGAATGCGCGACGCCGCAAGATCATCCCGCTTCCCGTTGCGCCAAATCGCTTTTGCGCTCCTTTGTGGGTCTTCATCTTGGGCATGGAAACGAGCAGATCGGCGGAGAGGGCGGAATTGGGAAGATATAGCTTGTCGATTTGCGAAAACTGGTGGGCCGGACGGACGCGAGTGACATCATCCAGGTTCAGATC
>DAIDIX010000111.1 GCA_027451645.1 Candidatus Dormiibacterota bacterium
TAGCTCCTGCTGCTACCGTGACACTGACTGCGGACGAGGTGCTTCCACTGTATGTGCCATCTCCTGAATAGGAGGCTGTGATGGAATGCACTCCAGCTGCAAGTGCAGCTGTGGAGAAGGTAGCGCTTCCTCCACTCAGCGATGCAGTGCCAAGGGTCGTGGTGCCATCAGCAAAGGTCACTGTGCCGGTTGGTGATGGCACATTGATCCCTGCTGTCACGGAAGCTGTGAAGCTCACACTGTTTCCAAGCTGCGGAGTGCCAGTACTTGCAGTGAGACCAAGACTCGTTGGTGCCTCTGAAATGCTCACACCTGTCGCAGCTGAAGTGCTTGCTGCATCATCAGCATTTCCTGCAAATGCTGCAGTGATGGAATGCGTTCCCACTCCAAGCGTGCCGAGGGAGAGCGTCGCTACTCCCTGGGAGTTGAGCAGTGCGCTTCCGAGGACTGTTGTGCCATCCGCAAAGGTCACACTTCCCGACGATACAGCTGCCCCCGAGGCATCAGTGACAGTTGCTGATGCACTGATGACAGTGCCGTAGGTTCCCGATGTTGCTGAGAGCGACAGTACAGTGCCTGTTGCAAGTTTCGTTACTGTCAGGGTGAGTGGTGCGGACGTTGATGCACCATCTGTTCCGGATCCCGAGTAGGTGGCAGTGATGGAGTATGTTCCCGGTGCGAGAGTGGAGAGTGTCAGTGAGGCTGATCCGTTCGATCCCACTGATGCTGTTCCAAGGGTGGCTGATCCATTCGCGAATGTCACTGAGCCTGTTGTCACTGCACTTCCTCCACTGCCCGTGATCTGCGCAGTGAGTGTTATCTGTGTGCCATAGGAAGCTGTGGATGGAGATGCACTAAGAGCTACTGTTGTTGGTATGACGGTTATCGTCTCCGCGTATGAAGGTGATGTGCTTCCTCCATAGTTGCCATCCCCGCTGTACTCAGCAGTGACTGCATGTGCTCCAACTGCAAGTGCTGCTGTGGTCAGCGATGCCTTTCCCTGCGAGGTTAGGCTTCCTGTGCCAATGAGGGAGGAGCCGTCATAGAATGCAACGGAGCCGGTAGGCGAAGTGGCATTGAGCGTTGGCTGTACTGCAGCAGTGAATGTCACTGCAGATCCAACTGTGGCAGTAGATGACGATGCAGTGAGCGAAGTGCTAGTTGCTGCATGGGCAACAGTCACAGTGATGGGAGATGCAGCTGAGGCAGCAAAATCTGCATTTCCTGCGTAGCTTGCTCCAACTGCATGACTTCCCACAGCAAGTGCTGCAGGGAGACTGATGCTTGCAGTGCCAGCACTCGAGAGTGCTGCTGTGCCTGCTGCAGTTCCATCGACTGTGAAGGTGACAGTGCCGGTTGGGGAGATGGCACTGCCAAGTGCACTCGCTGCAGCAGTAACGGTCACTGGGGATCCCCACGTGGGACTTGCTGGTGACGAGGAGAGTGCAAGGGATGTTGATGCCTGTGACACGGTAACTGTTGTGACAGGTGAAGTGCTCGCCTCAAATCCCTGATCACCGCTGTACGAGGCCGTGATGGCATTGCTGCCGAGCGGGAGTGTGTCCACTGTTGTGGACACACTCCACCCGCTGACAGCCACGGTCGCAATGCTCGTGCTTCCATCCAGGAACGTCATTGTTCCTGTTGGTGTCGCACTCGTTCCTGTACCGGTGCCAATCTGTGCAGTCAATGTCTCGTCAGCACCATATGGGGGTAATGCTTGTGATGCTGACAGGACAACCCACGTGGGATTTGCCTGCACAGATTCAACGAATGTTGCAGAAGCGCTGGGGTCGTACGTCGATGTGCCGTTGTACACAGCACTGATGTCATAGGAGCCGATGGGCAGGTTCGAAACTGTGAGTATTGCATATCCCGATGAATCAAGACCCACAGTTCCAAGATCAGAATTGCCATTGTAGAAGGTGACGGTTCCCACTGTGACTGGAGTGCCTGACGAGGTAGTTACCGATGCAATGAGCTCAATGGTCGAGCCGTAGTACGCAGGATCGAGTGTGGTGGTCGTATATGTATTGGTCGCTGAGCCTGCAACTGCAGTGCTTGCTCCGTACACGATGAGGGCAGCACAGGCTCCAAGTGCACCTACAATGCGCATGCACTTCGCGAGCCACTGACGTTGCGACTGCAAATCTCGTCCAACCACTGCATCACCCCATGACGCTGATGTGGAGATCGTACCATCGATCGTTCCACGATACGTGGCGTTGCTGTGACACCCCCGTAACGAACCATCAGAGTGCCCACAAAGCCGTTACATGGTAAGGAATTTCGGCACTGTGGAGGAGAACGTGCGTGTCACATCACAATGTCACGAATCGGTTGCACAGGGCCAGAGTACATCGACTGTCGTTCCGTTGTCAGGAGTACTGGAGATGCTGATCGTTGCGTCCTGTGCCTCAGCGAGCCGCTGTGCAAGCGAAAGGCCCATGCCCATGCCCCCATAGCTCCGTGTCTTCGAATTGTTCTCCTGATAGAACTGTTCAAAGACATGAGGCAGTGCATCCTTGGAAATGCCAATGCCATGGTCTGTGACTGCAATGCGGCATGTGTTTCCTTCACGACTGCCAACCACGTCAACCGTTCCCGCCTCATTGCTGAACTTGATTGCATTGTGGACGATAGCCCTGATGACCTGTTCAAACCGCTGGGCCTCAGCCTGTACCTTGAGATCCGATGGACATGCAAGATGCACATCGATCTTGAGATCCGACTGGAATAGGCCCTTGGCATCATCAATGGCCTGTACCAATGCAGGTTTCAGTGCAATGGCAGTCGGCCGAACAGTCAAGGTATCCGCACTCAGGAGCGAGAAATCAACGAGTGTCTGCACGATATCGTTGAGCTGGCGGCTGTAGACATTGAGCTCACGGATGAGATTCTTCTTCATGGAATCATCCCATGCATCCCAGCCGAGTTCCATGAGCTCTGACTGTCCCATGATTGTCATGACTGGAGTACGCATCTCATGCTGGACAGTAGAGAGGAAGTCCGACTTCAGCTTGTCGAGTTCTCGAAGGCGCTCGACAGTGGCACGCTCCTGCTCATAGAGATTTGTGTTCTCAAAGGCTATCGCTGCATAGTTCGCAAGGGCTGCAAGTGCCCGTGCATCCGTATCACTGAGATCCTTTGGGGACTGGACAGCTATTGCACCCCGAACAACATTCTGGAACACCATGGAGAAGAGATGGATGGACATGTCGTTGTATGTCGTGGTCACCATGCTCTCATGGGAAAGTTCATCGAGCAGATTCCCCGGGAGACCTGGCAGGAGAGTTGAGGAACCTGCAATGCATACAGGTTCAGTGGACTGCCCACTCGTTCGCCCAATCTGGAAGAGTGCACAGCTGCTTCCTTCACCGACAATGCGCTCTGCTGCACGGATGACAGCCTCTCCAAGGCGCTCCTCACCAGTTGTCGTTGTGGTGAGCGCCTGGGATACATCACGCAGTCTCGTGAGTGAAGCATCAATGTGATGGATGTAGTCGGAAAGCTGTCCCCGCATGACATTGACATTGTCTGCAAGCTCCCCGAGTTCATCATTGGAGATGTGGGGCACTTCAGTTGCAAGATCCCCTTCAGCAATCTTCCTTACACTCTGCTCAAGAACTGCAATTGGCCGTCCCACAAACCTGTGGACAAATAGGAGCACTCCGAAGGTTGTTACGAGGATCCCCACAAGTGCAAGTCCAAGAATGAGAAGGTCATCCTGCACTTGGCTCCCTGCGAAATCCGATACTGGTACCTCCACTCCCACATATCCCACGATCGGGGCCGCAGTTGCTGAGCCCGGACCTGCAACCGCAACAAAGCTCCCAGCAGTGTTCCCAGTACCTGAACGGGTATACAGGGCACTGAAGCTGTCCACATTCGGGTGATACTGGCCTGCAAGAGAGGTGGGAAGAGGAGCTGCACTCGTACGGATCGTGGTGCATGAGGAAGTCGTGCAGCGGGGCCGAAGAATGTATCCCTGCTTTCCGACGAAGTACACGAAGCTTGTCTGATACTGTCCGACAATGCTTGAGTACAGGTGGAGCTGATAGGGAAGCGGTGCGATGTAGACAAGTGCACCAAGAATGCTTGATGCTGAGCATCCAGGCACTGGAAGCCTGACCGGCAGTGGACAGATGGGAATCGCTACATCGTATGCCGGCTCCGTGTTGCCGAGAAACTCCACTCCCTCAACACTCGTGCCCTGCAGCGCCTGGGATGTGGAGGCATCCTTCGCAGTGAGGGAGGGATTGCCCGTTGGAACTGTGGAGTACACGACATTTCCTTCCCTGTTGAAGACCATGATGTACTCACCAGGCAGCTGCAGTCTCACTGTCCCCGAGAGTGCCGTGGATACTGCTTCAGTCGCATTCGATGTCCCTGTGAGAGGAAGCTGAACACCCTGAATGACATCGGGAAGTGCAACAATCTGCTGCGCTGCGAACTGTTCCTGGGGAGTCGTGATGTTCTGGAGTACGCCCCGGATGACATGTGCCCTGTTATCCGCATTCGACAAAGCTGCAGAATTCGTCTGATTGTTCCGGCTGACAATGATTGCGCTCGTGATTCCCAGGATGAGCACAAGCGACAGCGTGATGCCCGCAATGAGAAGCTTCGTAGCAAAGCTCATGCCAATTCGGTGCTGCTCATGTCCAGCTGCTGGAGATCCCATGCCACACAGAATACGACGGATCACACTGCAGGAGATGCATTGCCTCTGAGTTTCCCGACTGCGACGTACAATGCATCAGGATGCGATAGGGCACGCAAGACCCAAACGTACCATAAACAGCAACGGAAAGTCACCCCCTTTTCGAAGGTACTGTCGCTTTCGTACAGTACCCATATGAAGAACTTCGTGGCCTTCGATCTCGAAACCACTGGTTTCGATCCACGGAAAGCCTCAATCATCGAGATTGGTGCAATCCGCTTCGATCGCTTCGGGCATGAGCTGGGACGTCTGTCTCTCCTCATCGATCCTGGCGGACCCATCCCGGACGTCGTTTCCAAACTCACGCACATACGTGATGAGGATGTACGTGGAGGCTTCACCCAGGAGGAGGCTGTCCGCATCCTGCTCGACTTCTGCAAGGACGATTACATCGTTGGTCACGGCGTCTCCTTCGATGTAGGCTTCTGCCAGGCAATTGTGAAAGGGGCCTTTGAAAAGTCCATTGTCTTCGACACGCAGAAGATTGCACAAAAGCTCTACACACCGGTCGAGACGATCCCGAACATCGAGACGCTAACTGAACTCCTCGTGAACAAGAAGCGCATTCCGGAAGGTACATATACCCTCCCTGCACTCACCAAGCAGCTTATCGACAACAATCTTGTCCCGGCTGGCCAGTACACGTTCGAAGAGCTTGCACAGACCTGCATTGACAAGAAGCTTGTACAGCGCGGTCGGTATACACTTGAAAACCTTGCCAAACTCGTGGGTGCTCGACATACGAACCCGCACCGCGCCTGGAGCGATGCACAGGCAACAGCCTCCCTCTTCCGGAAACTCCTCAAACGCGCACATGAGCTGCCGAATGAAGAAATTTCCGCCTTCCGTGCAGATACCGATGTGCAGCAGAATCCCTCGCTCCGTGAGTTCTTCACGAACCTTGTGAGCCTCAAACGTCCAGCACCGGGCGTGCATCACGGAGATACTCCTGCACCTTCAGAAGCTCCACGGAAAGGAGGACGACGTCCAAAGCGCACTGTGTACCGCCGCTGTCCCCCCGCCCTCATGCACCATGTCGTTGCAAAGCGGAAGATTGGCCAGCCACCGAAGCGGATTGCGCTTCGCTCCCACGCAGGAACTGCCGGGAGAAGTCTCTAGCAGCTGACTGTCGGCAGAGGTGCCCTTTCAGGCGATACGATGATGCCCATGAAGATGACTCCCATGACGCTCTGGCATCGCGACCAGGGCGCACACATGAGTGCATTTGCTGGTTACGAGATGCCGATGCAGTACACATCGATCCGGGATGAGCATCACGCAGTCCGGTCCTCTGTCGGACTCTTCGACCTTTCCCATATGGGTGAGGTGCGCATCACTGGCACGAACGCGAAGCTCTGGGTTCATGAGCTCGTCACCAATGATGTCCTGCACCTT
>DAIDIX010000112.1 GCA_027451645.1 Candidatus Dormiibacterota bacterium
TCGTGATGCGGGGTTCCATGGAATGGCCAAGCTTGAGCTCCACGCTGTGGTTTGCCATGATGCCTGCAAGAAAGTAGGTGAGCGTGTAGCCAAGGTCTACTGGAGTGCCAAGATGGTACGTTCCTGTCTCTGCAATGTAGGCGAATGCGACATTAGAAACAAGTATGGGAACTGTGGCAAGGAGAAGAAATACGCCAAGCAGCCGGTTTCTGCGGATGCGGAGGCTCATTTGGCCTGCAATGACAAGAAATACGATGTTCAATGCAGGAAAGATGAGACCCGACAGCTTTGCAAGTGTGCCGCCAGGTATTGCATCGTAGACGGGACGAAGAATGAAGGTCCAGCTGAAGAATGTCGTTGCAGCCAGCATGATGACTGCATCAAGGATTCCCGATATCCTGACACTGATCCGGGTATGCAGCAGCTCCACTGATGCGACAATCACACAGATCACGGCAAGAAGGGCAAAGAGTGCTCCTGGACTGTCCGGGGAGATTGCATGGTGCTCAAGCACCCCTGGTATGCCCCAGCTCACGAGGTGGGCCATGACATCAAAAGCTGCACCAAGTCCCATGGCATAGAAGGCGAGCTTGAACTCTTCGGTGGATGCACGTGCAGTGCGAATCGAACAGACTGACCAGTATGCTGCTGCTGCCATTGCAGCAGCTGTTGTCAGGATGCCGACATCGTATGTTCCCGAGGGATGAAGTAGTGCAGCAGCGATGGTGAGCATTGCAAGCAGGAAGAAGAGGACTATTCCGATCCGTTCGGATCGTCTGAGCCGCACCCACACGCTTTGCACACTCATGGCACTCATACCATAGGTGCATGTCTGATACAGAAGAGCCATGAACCTGTGACAGTCAATTGCATGCCCTGTGATACTGCGCGCATGTTCGTGGCTCATCCCTTCCCTGGCACATTGCATGTCACGAAAGGAGAGACTACAATCCCACCAGCACTAGCCCCATGCACCAGGACACCATACTGTGACTGCACCAGAGACGACCTCACCCCTCCTGCACAGCATTGACCTCTCCACTGCGCTCGAACGCATCACCGAGCTCAATGATCTTCTCCATGCAGTGAATTCTGTGGATTCCTCACTGCCAGGTGCTGACACTTCTGGAAAAGGACCTCTTGCAGGAATGCCGCTCCTCATAAAGGACAACATCCAGATGGAGGGCCTGCCTGCAACAGCCGGGTCCCTGGTCCTTGCACAGCATCATCTTCCCTCGCATGATGCACCTGCAGCTGCAGCTCTCCGCAGTGCTGGTGCCTTCCTTCTTGGCAAGGCAAACCTCTCTGAGTGGGCAAACTTCCGCTCAACACGATCCACGAGTGGCTGGAGTGCCACTGGCGGTCTCACTGCGAATCCCTACGCTCTCGACAGGAGTGCTGGTGGCTCAAGCTCTGGATCTGCTGCTGCTGTTGGCGCAGGCATCGTTCCGGCTGCTCTTGGTACGGAAACTGATGGATCCATCATCTGCCCTGCCTCCCTTTGCGGATGCGTTGGCCTGAAGCCAACAGCTGGCCGAATATCCACAAAGGGCGTTGTCCCCATCTCCCGAAGCCAGGATGTCGTTGGACCCATTACTGCATCTGTTGAGCTTGCAGCCCTCCTCTTCGATGTGCTTGCCTCCGACCACACTGCAGCTTCTCTCTCCCGCGGAGTGAAGGGTCTCCGGATCGGCGTGCCAAGGACGATGGGATGGGGCAGGAGAGCGGAGATCGACTCACTCTGTGAACGTGCACTCCAAGGCCTCTCCTCGCAGGGAGCAACACTCGTTGAGGATCTGGAATCGATATCCCCGGACAACCTCGATGATGACGAGATGGCTGTTCTCCTTGCAGAGTTCCACCACGGAATCGATGCCTACCTCGCAGAGTACGCTGATCCTGAACTTGCCACGCTCAGTGACCTCATTGCTGGCCATCGCTCCTCCGAGGAGGAGTGTGCCCACTTCGGACTTGAGCTTTTCGAGATGGCTCGTGATGCTGCTCCAGTGGGAAGTGATGTCCATGCATCTGCCCGTGCGCACATTCGGGAGGCAGGGCGCGAGAAGGGTATTGACCGCATTCTTGCATCGGGCTCCTGTGATGCACTCATCATTCCCTCGTTCGACCCGGCATGGAAATCTGATCTCGTGAATGGAGATCCTGCTGGACTCTACTCCCCTTCGCAGCTTCCAGCTGTTGCAGGCTACCCTGCGCTCACGGTGCCTGTCGGTCTTGTCAGTGGTCTTCCTGCAGGCATTCTCGTCATCGGGACTGCACATGCAGAGGAGACACTCCTCCGGATAGGGAATGCGATCGAGAAGGGACGTGATCCCCTTCCAGCACCCACCTTCCAAAAACCATCAGCTGGCTGATCGAGAACCGGGAAGTGACCCTCCCGGCATTTCCCTGCAGGAATATCGCTCCTACCTGCCGTTCCAGAACTTTCGCACCTCGGGAAGATCCACCCTGCCCTGGTCCTGTCCCATTGCATACCCGATCCGCACGGAAGAGGGATCCATGATCGCTTCGAGATCGAATGTCCTGGGTGTGCGGACAAGAACCTTCGTACCTGCCTTCTCAAGTTCCTCAAGCTCATTCCGGAAGCTCTTCCGTGTATACGTGAGCATCCCGCGTACAAGGGTAGAGCCATCTGACAGTGTGAGCACCATCACCTTTCCTGCACCGGAAACGAGATCAAGGTGCACTCCAGTTCCACTCACTCCACCATCCATGTAGCGGACTCCATGGAGTGTCTGGGGAGGAGAGACGCCGGGTACGGAACTGCTGGCAGCAGCTGCAGCAACAGTTGATACCTGAGACATCTTCGTGAAGACTGCCCGTTCACCCGAATATGCATCGACTGCTGTGATGTGAAGAGCCGGAGAGGACCACCTGCCCCTACCGAGAAAGAGTGCAAGACTCCTCCTCAGTGCACCCTCGCCAGGCGTGTCAGCTGCAAGTGCAGCATGCCCAATTGCCCGGATGAGATCCGGTTCTGCACTCCCTGCGTACATGAAGAGGTCACGTGCACGCTGCTGTGTGGCATTGAGGTGGGGAGAGGGTGCAATGACACCAAGAACCGGCTCCATCGCCATGAGCAGTCGAACCTGAAGCTCTGCCCTTCGCAGTCCCCCGGCTGCAAGAATTGCTGCAACGACAGAACCTGCAGAGGTGCCAATGAGCCGCTCAGCTCCCGATAGCGACACTCCTCCTTCTGCAAGACTCGAAAGGTAGCCTGTCTGCCAGGCAATGAGGAAAACTCCTCCACCTCCAAGGGAAACTGCCTTGCGGATACGGGAACCGTAGCCCTCTGCGAAGGAAATGGGGAGCAGCGGATGCTGGGGATCAGGTGTGGGAATGGGACCTTTCACGGGACGATTGTTGCACGATTGCCACGGGAATGCACAGCTTCTATGGCCAATCCCCTGAGAATCCACACATTCCAAATGCCATCAGGCTTTCCGGTACCATGAATGCGTATTCCAACCTTGCGGCGGTGATCCCGTGTCCATCTACCTTTCCCTTCCCTCAATTGCCCTGGGCAGCGAGGAACGACCAGTAGTCGAGAGTGCTGCTGCTGGCCGGCTTATGACTTCTGGGGAAGATCTCGAACGTGCCGGCTTCTCCGTCCACCATGTCGCTTCCGCCACGCAGTCAGCCTACGATCTTGCCATCGAGGCAGTGTCCCAGCTGCACTTTCACCCGGAAACTGTGGATCTTCTCATCCATGCTGTGAGCATTCCTGAGAATGCTCGACATGCAATGGAGCCCACAAACCGAATTGATGTGAAAACCTACATGGACTATGCAGGGAGCCATCTGCAGACAGCACTTGGTCTCCGCAAGGCTGCACTCCTCGGACTCACGGAGCAAGCGTGCACTGGTGCACTCGGCATGATTCGCATCGCACACGGACTGCTGCAGGCAGAGGAGCATCTCGAATCAGCACTCTGCATTGCAGCAGACCGCTTTCCTGATGGCACCACGTACGAGCAGGGGTACAATGTCATCTCCGATGGGGCAGCAGCATGTCTTGTGCACAAGGCGGAAGATGCGTTCCGGATCCGTGCATTCCATCACATCACAAATGGTGCACTCGTGAAGGCAGATGATGATGAGACAGTCGGCACATATTTCAGCCAGACTGTGCGCTGCATTGAGGAACTCTGTGCAAGAGAAGGGTGCACGCCTGCAAGCATTGACTGGATCATTCCCCAGAACACCAACTCAAGCGCCTGGATAATCCTTGCCAGACTCCTTGGCATCTCTCAGGATCGCATCCTGCAGCCGACAACAGCCTCCACTGGCCATGCCATCAGTGCAGACTGCCTCATAAACCTCCGTCATGCACATGAACAGGGTTGCTTCAAGGCAGGTGATACCGTGCTCCTCACCATGGCCGGGTACGGAGCCAACTGGCAGGCGCTCCTTCTGGAGGTGGTTCGTGAAGCTTCCTGAGTCCCTTGCCAACACCCTCCTCATGCAGTCACAGACTGCATTCTATGATCCCCATGAGGCAGTACACTGGCCAGACGATCTGGGGGGACCCTCCTGGTACATGTCTCCCGAAATGCTGTCACTCCACGGAACATCTTGGTGGAAAGAGACTACAGAGCAGGAACACATGCAGCTGAGCTTCTGGGAATTTGTCAATTTCCTCAGCATGAACATCCATGGAGAGAAGCTCCTCATCGAGGGAATCGCCACTCGGCTCTATGCCCCCTCACTTCCTGCCGTTTCGCACTATCTCCATGTCCTCATCGATGAGGAGAACAAGCACAGCATGTGGTTTGGCACATTCTGCTCCCGGTATGCAGGGACAGTGTTTCCACCGCGCTCACTCTCACTGCCCCGGAATGACTGGAAGGAGGGAGAGGAGGATCTCCAGTTCTTTGCACGCATTCTTCTCTTTGAGGAACTCGTCGACACGATGAATGTAGCCCTTGCCAGGGATGAGCGGCTCCATCCGCTTGCGAGGGAGATAAACCGGCTCCACCATCGCGATGAGTCACGTCACATCGCCTTCGGACAGACACTCGTTGCTGCACTCTGGCAGGAACATTCTCTCTCCTGGCAGCCCGATACTGTTCGGAAAGTTGCAGGAGATCTGCATCTCTTCGCAGCCACTCTCCTCCAGGATCTCGTGAATCCCGCTGTGTACCGGAAGATGGGAATTCCCCAGACTGCACGTCTTGCACGTGCAGTCCTTGATGGCCAGCCACGAACCAGCTGCATACAGCTCGAACAGAGAATGCGACGGGCCCTCGTACGTGCAGGCATTCCCGACGGAGACCCCAATGGAACGGAGTGAAGTTGAGAAGGAGATCCTCTCCTGGATTTCCTCCCACTCTTCCCGACACGATGGCGGACATCTCAGTGCATCAACTCCAGTTCTCCTGGAGCGCTGGGTCACCTCCCTCCAGATAGCAGAACTGCTCCTCTTTCTGGAAGACACATACGATCTCGAGCTCACTGTTGACACGCTAAAGCCGGAGAACTTCCAGACTGCTGCAACCATTGCAGATCTTGTCCTCAGGGTCAGGGATGCATCGCATGGCTGAAATCACAGGTACTCCAGCAGGGGGTGTCATTCTCGGACCCGAAGCCACAGCCCAGCGGGCAGCACTCGATGCACAGATCCTGGCGTGGGCAGCACAGCATGCTGCACGCGAACTCTCTTTTCCTCCACTCCTCCCCTTCGCACTGGTGCAGCAGCTCGGCTATCTCGCATCGTTTCCCCAGCTTGCCCTGTTTTCCCATCCTCTACTTCAGGATGAGGGGGTCCTTGATCACGTCTCCCGGCTCGATTCCGTGCAGCCTGCCGATGTGCAGCGTGCTGCAGCACCATCCGAGTCAATGCTTCTCCCAGCTGCCTGCTATCCGCTGTACCCATACCTTGAGGGAAGATCGCTCAGCAGCCCTGAGCTGTATACAACCTCGAACACCTGCTTCCGGCATGAGGCGCAGTGCATTCCCGGCATCCGGATGAGGTGCTTCACCATGCGGGAGATTGTCTATGTTGGCAGTCGCGAGGGTGCAGAAACATTCTGCACGGAAAGCGGGGAATTCATAAC
>DAIDIX010000113.1 GCA_027451645.1 Candidatus Dormiibacterota bacterium
AGCATGCTCCTCGTCCTCGATCTGCAGGGACCCTCGTTCGATCATTCAGCGACAACAACAACCCGGACTGTTGCTGAAATGTCCTCGTGCAGAGAGATCGTTGCCTCGTGCGAACCAAGGCTGCGAATCTGCTCTGGGAAGTCAATGTGCCTCTTGTCGACTTCGATACCTGCCTCACGCTTGAGCTGCGAGGCAATGTCCTGGGCAGTGATGGAGCCGAAGAGCTTGCCATTCTCTCCAGCCTTCGCATACACCGTGACAGTGAGCTTCTTCAGCCTGTCTGCAAGGCCAGCTGCCTCATGACGCTGCTTTTCCGCAGCCTTCCGCATGCGTTCCTGCCGCTGCTGCACTTCGGCAATTGTTGAGGCATCTGCAGCAACTGCATACTTTTTCGCGAACAGAAAGTTCCGGGCAAATCCCGGTGAGACTTCCTTCAGCTCCCCGGCAGCGCCCTGGCCGGGAACATCCTTGACGAGCAAGACTTTCATTGGGAGACCTCCTCCTGAACAAGATGGGACAAATCCACGTCGTCACGGGGAAGACCCAGAAGTGTGACGATCCATTTGCGAACAAGCTCCTCTCCCTGACGAAGATCGTCATCGAAGATGCTCTGACGTTCAACAATCTTCTGCTCGTGTTCGCTCACGAGTTCGAGCGGGCATGCGAGGATGAAGAGGTTGAGTGACACAAGTGTCAGTGTTGCTGTGTCGAGGGGACCAAGGAGAGGAAGATGCTTCGGCTTCTTCACAGGGCTCACGATGAGGCCGAATGCTGATGCGAGGAGTGTCTTCAAGGGAAAGGGTACGCGAGGGTCGCGAAGGAGGCAGTAGGCAAGCCGAACTCTCCGTGGAATGTCCACGAGGACCTGCTTTGCTGTCACGAGCCGTGCGTTCATCGTATCTCCAAGTGTAGCGACCTGAAGCGTGGAGATGGAGGCTCAAGTGTGCTCGCTCGAAAGATGTTGCAGGTTCATGTCCACGCAGAAGTGCTACATGCCAGCTGAGGTCCCATGCATTCTCGGTGTGGGAATGTGTCCTGTTGCTGGTAGAGTGATGGGACCACATCGCATCATGCGTACTGCCTGGAGGTCCTCCCATGAGCCAAGCCATCATCTACGAGTCGTTCGGGGGCCCCGAGGTGCTGGAGCTGCGAGATGTCCCTGAGCCGCATGCTGGCCCGGGTGAGATCCGTGTCCGAGTTACAGCAGCAGGACTGAATCCAATGGACTGGGGCATCTCCTCCAGGCCCGAGGTGGCAGCGAGGTTCGGGGTATCCGTCCCGTCCGGCTTCGGCTCCGACTTTGCAGGCGTGGTTGACGAGGTGGGCAATGGTGTCACGGGATTCGCGGTGACCGATCGTGTATTTGGGGGTGCGATGGCAAGGGCTGCAGCCAAGTACGCTGTGCTTCGGCCACCTGCTGATACTGTCTGGCACACGCCAGACGAGATCAGTGACGAGATTGCAAGCACGCTTCCCGTAGCAGGGCTCACAGCTATTGCTGCCCTCGGGGCGATCAGTCTGCACGCTGGCGACACGGTACTAATCGGTGGTGCAGCTGGCGGTGTGGGCGTGTTCGCTGTGCAGCTTGCGAGGCTTGCTGGTGCGAGCGTGATTGGAACTGCTTCCGAGGGAACGTTCGATTTTCTGCAGGAGCTCGGTGCAAGGCCAGTGGCATATGGTCCAGGTCTTGCAGATCGGGTGCGGGCACTTGTTCCAGGTGGCATAACTGCAGCAGCTGACCTGTTCGGCACGGAAACAGCTGAGGCAGCACTTGAGCTTGGTGTGCCAGGTGAGAGGATCTCAACTGTTGCTGCCCTTGCCAGTACAGTAGCTGGTGTTCATGCAACAGGAGCTGCGAATGCGAGCCCTGGCGCCATGAAGCAGATCACCAACGGTATCGTTGCTGGTTCGATAACAGTGCCTATTGCTGCCAGGTTCCCGATCGAAGAGACTGCAGAGGCAGTACGGCTCCAGGCAGGACGCCACATCCATGGCAAGATAGTCATCACGCTCCCGAATTGATCTCTGGGGCAACTGGAATCCAGCACCCAACGCATGGGCTGGTCCCGATCCATACCTATCAGTTCATGACTGACATAGATACGCCATAGCAGACCTCTGATGGTTCGATGTGGAGTAGCAAGGACCGGACTGTTCGACCATCGACACCCGCCCACTGCTGATCTGATAAGCATCCATTCACGCATTGAGTGCCATATTGCATCCCATTGTGCAAAGGGATTGCGGACGGGTCTATTGCGACACGCATGATAATTTCCGCGTCGGGCCGTCGAGCAAACCCATCAGGTGTAGCGCAAGCCGTTCCTCTTTTGCACACTCTGCCAACTACCAGAGACAACCTGCGTGACCCGGACATATGGACGTCCAAGCCTACAACTGACGGGGCTTTCAAGTTGCGGCTAGCCAACCATTATGAAGACCGCCTAATGGCTCCTGGCTCCCCTTTCTAACAGAGACTCTGGAATGACCGCAAGTGCACGATTAAGCTGAGCCTTCGTAACTAAACCAAAGGATAGACGCATGGCCTCCCGTGGCCATCCTGCGCCGCCCTGCTTGCGAGCTGATGCGCTGAGGTTGAACCTCAGTCCCTGGGCCCCATATATCGGGGTGCGAACCTCAACGCGCTCAACCGCTTCCCAGCGAAAAGCATATTCAGCTATTGCAAATCGCAGAGCCCCGATAGAGGGTCCGATTACCACCCCTTTTGGTGTAATTGTCATTTTGGCAAATGGAAACGTCGCATACGCGCGATTCCACATGCTGCCGATGAATGTGTCTTTCTTCATATCTCTGATTGTGTTTCCCCGCCACCTTCTACCATCAATGTTGTCTCGGCCACGTATATGAGTTTCCACCTTGCCAACTACCTGGGGGAGCGATCCCCTACGGTAATCCTCCTTCGATAGCGGCCAATGATCCGAAGTTGGTGTCGTGAAAAAGGTACGAAAAGGCTTGGAGATACTGCACTTCCGTAGACTTCCTCATTGAAATTACATTGTGTAATGAGCTAAGCGAGGCCCAGCTCACTATCAGTCGTCGGGGTGAAGTCGAGGTCACGTTCCATGACCATCCCCACCCGTGTACGACGGACTCCTCTGATATAACTCGAGCTGACGGCCGACACGAGCGACCCCACCACGAGTAGTGCAAGTCATTCCCCTAGCGGTCATAAGCTATGTGATATGGCAATCATATATATTGCTTCGTTGCTCGGAAAACTACTGGCATCCAGAGTTCTGACTGAAGGCAGATACATCTGATCTTCATGTGTTCCGCTATTCATCTAATGACGTAGTTCCAGAGAGTCGTTTCCGGGCCCAACGACCGATGAAAAACATAGTCAAATATACGGGGAAAATGAGCAGGAGGAGAGGTTGGAGAAATACCAGTGCCCGTGGAACACCGACGGATGAGAGGACAAACCCTATTGCCACTACAGCAATCGCGTATATACACATAGTGCCCAATCCAAACAGTGGCTCCCTGATCCATTTGATCCATCGGGACCTCTCAGGATGGGATAGAACCGCAGCACGACCACTTGTAGTACCGACAAACGCTAGGCTGCTTATGAAAAGTGCAGCGTAAGCGGCCTCGTCTACCTGGATTCTTCCGGTGAGTAGATTGAGTCCATCTAGCGCTAAGCCGATCGTCGCAAGGGCTGCCCACGCTACTGCCAGAGTGCGAAGAATTGTACGCGCTTCTGACTGCCGGATAAGCATGCGTGATGATTCAGTCGATTCCTGATTCACAGCCCACCACCGCCATTACAAATCCTCCCACCACTAGCCCCGCGGCAACTATGGAAAATACTGGTACGCCTATCGTGCGCGCGGGGCCGCCGAGTTCCCATGCATGCGAACTTGCCTCTGCATAAAATACAGCTGCCATCCAGCATGCTATTTGCGTTGCATTTTGGGAGGATTGTACCACGGGAATAGCGGTTGGATTCCCGTATTGTATCGGGGCTGCATATGAGGGTCTCGGAATAGGCGCAGGTCCCGAGTGTGGTGAGTAACAGATAAGTGAGGACAGAATGATTCCGCTCTGCAGGAGGTTAGATGGAATGCGCGTTGCTGAATGATCGAACCTGTGAGGTGCAACTCGGTCGGGTCACTCGTATTTATCGGATCACCTAGTGTGTACCAGTGCGAGCTCTGCGTTTGCGCCACCATGGGGTCAACTGCAAGGAACTGCGAAATCATCGGGTCGTAGTAGCGGCACGGAGGTGATAGAGCCCTGACTCGCTATCAATGTACTGCCCTGCGTAGAGAAGCGGATTGGCGAAAGTTACGGTGTTCGGAAAGGGACCGGGGAATGTCTTGCCCCCCGCTAGTTATTGCCAGTATTTAGCTCACGTGCCAGCTTCCTGCCTGACCGGTAGTAGTCCCATCCTTCGTCCGTTGCAACGAACGTGACCTGTTCACTATGAAGGAAGTCAATCACCGGTGCCATAATCTCAACGCTCGCCAGAAGCTTCCTGGCATCCTCCAGTGGCAAATGTGCTTCACTTGAAAATGGAACTCCCCATTTCGCATATATGAGACCCAATTCCAGCAGGAGTTTCAGAGCCTTGTGAGCAATATCCTCTTGCTTGCTATCATTCCACCCTCGACAGCAATCAGCGAGAATACCTTGAATTTCTCCTAAACCCACCTCGTCTTCAGTTGTCCTATCCAGGAAGATGTCCGCAAGCTCAAGGACTGAAATCACTCTTTACCCTTCCTGATCGGTCAGTGGATCTATCACCGGTACATCCAGAGTCGGGTTTCCCTCCGCTGGAAATGGCTGATTGCCATTGAATTTTCGCATACCGCGGATATTCCAAATCATGCCTTCGATATCCAAGTAGAAAACACTTTCAGCGTCCATCCCATCAAGTCCTAAATACATCTTTGAGCTTGTTGCCTACCGATCACACCCTATCTCCATTTCTATAGACGCTTATGCTCTTGCCATGCAAAGCGATTATTGAGGTCGTTACATAGCCAGCGCAATTGACGCGTGACACAATTGCAAGGAATCATCACCCTAATGACATGGATTTGCCTTACATATACTTTGCTTATTGTGTAATACGCAGATTGAGCATTCAAAGATATGACAAGAAATTGGTGCCAATCTCTCCTCATTCCTTCAATTGTGCCAGAGAAACTCTACTATCTTGTGGCTCAGTTTCAGGAAATCCTAGTCCACTACAGATTCCAGATGCGCTCATAGTCCGAATGTCTCCCTGAACTCTGGTATCCAGACCCTGCCCATGATGCCGACGTCGTTGCGGACATTCGTACATGCTGTAAAGCGTAGCGAAAGGAGAATACTACAGTGCATGCAAGCAGTTGAACTTGAAGACGCACAACGTATCTGCAGGGCAAATGGCCTTCCTGAACCCGGAACCATGCGACGGATTGAGGTGGGATTCACAAACGAGGTGTACTCGCTAGATGATGCATACATTCTCAAGGTATGCACTGATGCACGGAATGAGAAGGCATTCGCACGGGAGGCAGCACTGTACACGCTGTTCCGGGAAAGACTCCCCGTGCCACAGCTCATTGCCTTCGATCCGGAAAGGGTAGTTGTTCCGCATCCGTATATGGTGTATCCCAGGATTCGAGGTGAGAACCTCTATGACGTGTGGCATTGCTACCCTGTTGCGACACGACAGAGCATCGTGGAGCAGCTCTGCAGTCTGCTCAAAACCATTGCAGCAACGGATCCGCGGGAGATTGCAGGCATTGTGGATGCAGTACCTTCATGGAAGAATGCGGTTCTTCTCCGGATACAGACATCCGTTGATATCTGCATTCAGGCAGGGAGTCTTGCGGAGGAGGAAGCAGAGAAGATTCAGAGCTTTGTGGGGGAGCATGCTCCATGTCTTGAGGAACAGGACATGGCACTTGTGTACTGGGATGCCCACTTTGACAATGTGCTCGTCCATGGGGACCGTATCGTCGCACTGCTCGACTTTGAACGGACAGAGCTTGCCTCACGCGATTTCATGCTCGATGTCGTGAAACGGATGG
>DAIDIX010000114.1 GCA_027451645.1 Candidatus Dormiibacterota bacterium
AGTCAACTTGGTGGATTGATTGACTGGGTTGAAGATCGTCTTCATATGGAACGTGACATGCTGAATATTATCCTGGAGGAGTATCCTGATCACTCAGAGCAGAAGGAAGCCGACATTTCCTTTCTCAGTAATCTGCGTTCTCTACTTATGCATGGCATGCCATCCGAGAAGTGTCTCGTATCACCAGATGCGAGGCTCCTGGATTCGGTTGTCCGTGATTTGAAACTCACTGTACAGAGAGCGGAACATGGTGCCTTCCGTCTGGCTGAGCTTGGGGATTGGCCGGGAGTGAAGTGGCAACTCAATATGGTTGCAGAAGCTCGATACCTGCAGCTATATGTGGAACATTGTGCTGAATGCAGCAAGTAAGTCCAGTCCCCCATCACGCAGGTAAGGGCATTTAGCCCGCATGTTGTTTGGCACACTCATGTCTTTTCCTAGAATCGCAGTCACGGAAAGCTTTATCGATCAGAGGTCGAAAAGCACGAAGTAGTATCTCCATGGTCAAGCTGCTGGGCAGGGTGCTTATTTGGACATTTTTGAGAATGTACCTTCCCAATCCATGCGGGGCAGCTCTTATGATGTAGGTGCCAACTGAACTCGATATGGCAATGCCATGCACATTCAGGATACGAGTACTGCATTGGGTCCTATGGACTCTGGGATTCCGCTTGAATTTGTGGGATCGTGAGGTCATGAAAGCGTTTGTCTATTCAGGACAGCATGGCGAGCTTGAGCTCAAGGAATATCCGAGCCCCAGGCCAGCTCCTCATGAAGTACTTCTTGAGGTGGAGGCCTGCGGGGTCTGCAGGACAGATCTTCATGTCATTGACGGAGAACTCGAACATCCTGCTCTTCCTGTCATCCCTGGACACCAGATTGTTGGCCGTGTGATTGCAGCAGGTGAGGGAGTGACACTGAGAAGGGTGGGGGATCGGGTGGGTGTGACATGGCTTTCGATGAGCTGTGGACACTGCAGGTACTGCCGCTCGGGAAGGGAGAATCTCTGCACAGACGCAGTATTTACGGGGTACACCCATGATGGTGGCTATGCAGAGTATGCAGTTGCTGAGGAGTCGTACACAGTTCCCATTCCGGAGGGCCTCCCCTCAATAGATGCTGCTCCCCTTCTTTGTGCTGGAGTCATTGGCTATCGTTCCTACACCATGTCCTGTGTGAAAGAGACACTTGGAATCTATGGCTTTGGGTCAGCGGGCCACCTTGTGGCGCAGCTTGCTGTGCAGGACGGAGTGGAAGTATATGCATTCACACGGGAAGGAGATGCTGAAGCCCAGGAACTTGCACGCAGTGTTGGTGCAGTGTGGGCAGGGCATTCCAGAGAGTTGCCACCTGTGGAGCTTTCTGCAGCAATCATCTTCGCCTCAGCAGGTGAACTTGTACCACAGGCACTCCGTGCTGTGGAGCGAGGTGGGAGAGTTGTTCTGGGAGGAATCCATATGACTGCTATTCCCTCCTTTCCCTATGAGCTGCTGTGGGAAGAGCGTTCCATCCAGTCGATCGCAAACTGTACCCGGAATGATGCTGTGGAGCTCTTTAAGCGGCTTGAGCAGGAACCAGTCACGCCACATGTCACGGAATTCGCGTTCAAGAATGCCCCTGCAGCCCTGGAGGCACTCCGTTCAGGAACGCTTGCAGGTTCAGCAGTGCTACGCATGCAGCCCAGCTAAGTCTGGTGAAGCAGTAGCTAAACGTGTAGTATAGAGGTATACATATCTTCTGCGGAAGTGGTTGCCCATCTGCCATACATGCGTTGTGCCCCTCCAGAACTCCAGGGAAGTAGCTGATTCCAGGAGGTCTCGGAGAATGCAGCGCACTGCACGGGTCATGGCTGCTACAACGGAGGAATTCCCCTGTGCCTCCGCTGTACAGTCATGTCCTGTTAAGCTTCTTCATGCCGAGAGTACTGCAGCATATAGCAAAGAAGCGGCACCACCACAGAAGTGGGGTGCCGCTTGGGTGATGGGTGGGCAGGTGCTAGTGACAGCTTCTATCGGCGGGTTGAAGCTGGTGCTGCTGATCCTGTCGTAGTTGATGACAGTCCAGAAGCTGGGGAAAGTGGCTCTGCAGTGCGCGATGGTGCTGCATGGCCAACAAGATCAACTCTTCCAAGTGTCTGGGCCAGGGCAACACAGTCACTCCGTGAAAAGCGGAGATGGTTGCCAGGTGTGTGCCATGCACGGAGGTGACCCTGGGCGACAGCCCTGCGAAGGGTGGAACGGGATACACCGCATACCTCGGCCGCCTCTCCGGTCGTCAGGAACTCTTCCTGCTCCATGAGCACTCCCTCCTCTCTCTTGTGTCGTGAAAGTGAACTGCATGCTGCAGTGGATCCTGTCACGAATATCAATACTATATCGATTTCATGGAGGGTGTGTGGAGCAGGGCTGCTCCCTCAGGACGCGGCGGCATTATAGCATAAAGATCTAGACGTTTGCCACCATATGCAGTAAGCTCAACGTAGATGAACGCTCCGCCACAGTGTGCTGGGACTGTCATCAAGAACCATGAAGTGAGGTGGTGACGATGTGGGGAAGAAAAACGCCGCATCCACTGATAGTCCCGCTCAATGCAGAAGTACATGTCGAGACTCCAGAAGAGATTGCTGAACGCCAGCGGCAGGAACTCATGGCGAGGAAGGGTGACCAGTTCTGTTCAGCCCGCAGCTGCAAGGAAGAGACTGGTCTTGCCTGCGAGTACCTGGACCGCCGGGACCGGCCATGTCCAACTGCATGGTGTTCTGAACACCGCCACGTGGTGAATGGTCATGTGTACTGTCCAAACCATGCAGGGTATGTCGAGGGCACAGAGAGCGAGTTTGGCGCACATGTCCATCCTGATGTCGAGAACAGGGTACCTGCACTTGTGAACTGGGTGACACGGGAACTCGACGCAGATGTTCTCTCAATGTTCGAGCCACTCATTCCCGTGTATGGAGACATCATGGTCATCGATCCCATCCGTTTTGTCCTCTTCGGAGTAGAGCGAACCCGTACGTGGGAACGGTCATGGAAGATGTGTTCCCATATTGGCGTGGATCTCCGAGTTGCACTGGCAGTCGAGGAGGGAAGGCCTGATACCATTCTCGGAAAGGTGAACTCCCATATCATCGTGTCGACTCCTGCACCGTGGAATGACGAGTACCAGTACGGCACCATGCCAGCAAGCCCTGAAGAAGCGGAAGCTGCAAAGAATCACATGCGGATGACACTTCTCCGTGGCCTGTTCGATGCAGTGCAGGACTGGGCAGCACATGAGCCTCCAGCAGTCCATCCTGTACAGCAGCCTCCGATGCAAGCTCAGCCCCAGGGAAATTCGTCTGTCACCCTTGAGCAGGGCATTGACGTTCCTGGTGCACCACAGGCACCTGGACCGACTTCACAACAGCCAGGACAGGGAGAGCAGAGTGCGTGAGCATGAGACCGTGCACGCGGTGTCACCCTATCTCCGGCTCAGAAACTGCTCAGTAAGCTTCAGTGTCATGCCGTCATGAAGTGTGAGGGCACCCTTGACATGGGGCATGGCTCCATAATGTGCAAGCAGGATGCGCGTAGCGGGATTGTCGTGAACGAGTTCTGCCACGTCAGCAGTACTGAGATGTCCAAAGAGTGCTGGCGGGTGGAGAAACGAGCATTCCGTGAGAAGAACATCGCTCAGCGAAGCAAGTGTGCTGAGTCCTGCACAGAGCGCAGTATCGCCAGTTATTCCAAGGGTGACAGCATCGTGCCTGCATGCGAGATGGTAGCCAATTGATGGTCCAAGGCTGTGGAAGAGTGCAACTCCCCGGCAGGTCCATCTGCCGAAAGTGACAGTTGTGGCATCATCCACCTCCAGAAACTCAAGTCTGCACTCATCAACCATCCGGAGCCAGAAGCGGTTGCCATACACGGTGCAGACGAGCCGTTCCGTGAACTCCCTGATCCCGACAGGACCGATGACCTTTGTTGGGCCATCCCTCTCGGTTGATGCAATGTGTCCCAATATCACAGGGAGATTGCCGGTGTGATCACCATGGAAGTGGGTGATGAGAATATACTTTGGCGCCTCCAGATTGGGAAGCCTTCGCAGCAGATAGGGAACAGGAGCTCCTGCATCAACAAGAAGTTCATCGTTGAGCATGTGGGATGCATTGTGGCACATGCCTTCGAATGCAGATCCTGTGCCAAGAGCTGTGAGCTTCATGAGCACATGGTAGTCGCAAGGTGCCATCTCGTGTTAGAGAAGCCGTGGCGCTGGGTAGGTTTGTGGTGCATCACCAATTTCGCAGGGAGGACAGTGTATCGTGCGTCTGGATCGTCTAACTGACAAGGTGCAGGAAGCACTTGAGGAGAGCCATTCCCGGGCAGTTGGGAGCAGGCATGCGCTCATTGAGCCGGAGCATGTGCTCAGCGCACTCATGGAAATTCCTGAAAGTGCAGCACCCCGGATGATTGAACGGGCTGGCGGGAATCCCCACGTTATTGCAGCACGCCTTGCAAATCGCATTTCTGCATTTCCCGCACAGGAGCCAGCACCGGAGCCAACCCTGAGCCAGCGTTCACAGGCGATGCTCACTGACGCACAGGCGCGCATGAAGCAGTTCCATGACGAGTATCTTGCAACGGAGCACCTGCTGCTCGCTGCAGTCGAGAGCAGGGATCGGGAACTCCATGCAGTCTTCGAGGGGGTGGATGGAGCTGCACTGTCGAAGGCAGTCGAGGATCTCCGGGCTGGTGCACGCATTACCGATCCCAATCCGGAAGCGAAGTATGAGGCGCTCATGAAATACGGAAGGGATCTCACTGCAGTTGCCCGTGAGGGCAAGCTGGATCCAGTCATAGGAAGGGATGCGGAAATCCGCCGAGTCATCCAGGTGCTGAGCCGCAGGACAAAGAACAATCCTGTGCTCATTGGAGAGCCAGGAGTAGGAAAGACAGCCATAGTCGAGGGACTTGCACAGCGCATTGCAACTGGAGATGTCCCTGAAGGACTTCGTGACAGGACAGTGGTTGTGCTGGATCTCGGATCAATGGTTGCAGGCAGCAAGTTCCGCGGTGAGTTTGAAGACCGCTTCAAGGCAGTTCTCAAGGAAGTCACTGCGAGTGATGGACGGATCATCCTCTTCATCGATGAGCTCCATACCATTGTCGGAGCAGGTGCAGTAGAGGGTGCAATGGATGCAGGAAACATGCTGAAGCCTGCACTTGCACGGGGTGAGCTTCGCTGTATCGGTGCAACAACCCTTGATGAGTACAGAAAATACATTGAGAAGGATGCTGCACTGGAGCGGAGATTTCAGCCAGTCCATGTAGATCAGCCGACTGTGGAGGATACCATCAGCATCCTCCGGGGTCTGAAAGAGCGGTATGAAGTCCATCACGGTGTCCGTATCACGGACAGTGCAATTGTTGCAGCTGCAGTGCTCTCCCACCGATACATCCCGGACAGGTTCCTGCCGGACAAGGCGATAGATTTGGTCGATGAAGCTGCTTCACGGCTGCGGATCGAGATTGACTCTTTGCCAGAGGAACTTGATGTCGTTGAGCGTGGCCTGAGAAAACTCGAGATTGAGCGCGAGGCGCTCAGGCGTGAAACTGATGAGGGATCCCGACTCCGTCTTGCTGCTGTCGAAAGGGAGCTTGCAAATCGACGTGAGCAGGAGAAGGAGCTTCGTGCCAGATGGCAGAGTGAAAAGGACTGCCTGGGAGAGATCCGCTCCGTGAAGGAGTCCATCGAGCGTGTGCGCTACGAGGCCGAGTATGCCGAGCGCATGGCTGACTTCGGAAAGGCTGCAGAACTCCGGTATGGAACCCTTGCTGAACTTGCTGCACAGCTCACTGCTGCGCAGGAGCGGCTCCGCTCCACCCAGGGGAGTACCCCTCTTCTCAATGAGGAGGTGGGAGAGGAGGATGTTGCTGCAGTCGTGTCTTCATGGACTGGCATTCCTGTCCAGCGCATGCTGGAGGGAGAGATGCAAAAGCTCGTGGAGATGGAGCAGAGGCTCCACCAGCGGGTGATTGGTCAGGACGATGCC
>DAIDIX010000115.1 GCA_027451645.1 Candidatus Dormiibacterota bacterium
AGAGCCTTGCGAATGGAAGGCCGGAATTCCGCCCAGGAATTCCCAAGGACCTTGAGAAGCTCACGGAACGCGTGTTTGAAACCCTCTCCCCTGAGGAGAAGCGTGCAGTCACAGCTGCAGCAGAAACGCTCTACCATTCCCCTGCTTCCTCAACCCGTGATGTCCTGGCCCGCTCCCTCACGAGGAGATTTGCTGGCACTGCTGTTGGAGAGCAGTCCCATTCCCAGAGTGAGGGCAGCGGTGCTGACGAATCTCCCGATGCCAGCACGAAAGAGACACCGGAAAAGGAATCGGATGGGCAGCAGTCACCATCTGCAGGACATGCTGCTGGCGAGGAGGGAGAAGGAGCATCATCCCAGGACTCCCGACCTCGAGATGCAGATTCCCCTGGGGAGAATGCTCCACAAGGCGAAATGGAGGAGTCCTCACCAAATGCAGGGGAACGTAGCTCGACAGAAGGTGCTGCTGGCTCTCCTCAAAAGTCTCCTGCAGGAGCATCCGGCACGAATGGGAATCCTTCTGGACAGCCTGAGAGTGGATCTGGGCCTGCTCCCCTTCCGAAAACCGCTATGGAATCCATGAAGTCCAGTGGTGCAGAAGAGCAGTCGACACACGCTGCTGGAGAAGACAGTCCCTCTCCTTCTGAGAGTGCCTCCCGGACCCGTGTAGATCCTCTCGGCTGTGCAGATGAGAGCACCCAGGAGGAGACAGAGCAGCCTGACGGTTCATGGAAACCATCTGGACCCATGCATATTCAGCATGCGGACTCCCGACCTCAGCAGGACCTTCCCAAGAAGCTCCCAGATGGTAGACGGGAGCATGCTGCTCCACATGCTTCAGGCGGAGCAGGAAGTTCGACATATGCCATTGGACAGCTGGTCATTGACGAACACACGAACAGGAGCCATGCAGCAGTACCGATAACACAGCCAGCTGGTGCAACAGATACCGGGCAGATTCCGGAAGTCATGGAGAGGTGGGCTGAGGACAAGCAGGTATTCCGCACACGCCGTGGAGGAGGAACGATTCTCATCGACTGCTCAGGATCGATGTCGTGGGACTGGGAGGAACTCAAGAAGGCCATCAAGCGGTTTCCTACTCTCTGCATTGCTGTCTACAGCGGACGGGACAGCAGTGGACGTCTCTGCATCATTGGAAAGGATGGAAGATGGGCGGATTTTGATCCCACTCACATGAGCGGTGGCAATGAGGTGGATCTTGAAGCCCTCACCTGGCTCAGCTCCCAGAAGGGGCCCCGCGTGTGGCTTTCTGACGGCTATATCTGCGGCGGACGTGTGGGGGCGCTCGGACTCCCTGCAGCTGCAAAGGAAGCACGAACCCTTGCTGCACGCGGAAAGATCATTCGAGCGGAATCCATCGAGACTGCACTCGGAGTTCTCCGGGTGCATGGCATGAGGACGATCAAGGGGTCGTACAACGCCCATTCGCAGGAATTCATTCCAAGCAACTGGGTGGAGTCGAGAACCTTCCGTCCATACCGGTCCCCTTACAGTACGGGACTCTAAGGCATGGAGGGCCAGACTCGTGATACACTGCACTTCGTTGTAAGGAGGATCGGTCTGTTGATCGAGTGACTCCTTCCACCCGTGTACTGGGCGTTCTGCACACAATCCTGCTTCCCGCACGAGATACGAGTCAGCAAAGTTATCCACTTCCTGTGGATAGGTTGGGGATAACTACGATAGAATGCACGAAATGCGGGGACAGTATCCCTGCATGTACAACAGTGGACAGGCATGGATGAAGTCACACGAGAACTCGACGGGGAAGTAACATTCGATCCTCACCGGGTCTGGGAGATCGCGCAGGAGGAGCTGAAGTTTCAGCTGACTCGTCCCGGGTATGAGACGTGGCTCGCAAATGCGAAGCTCGTCAATGCGGAAGGTGCCACATACACGATCGGCGTACCCACGAAACTTGCACGTGACTGGCTCATGGAACGGTATGCTCCGCTCATCAAGGAGACTCTTGCCGGAATTCTCTCGAAGGATTGCGACCTTGTTATCACTGTGGTGGATACGCAGGAGACTCTGCCTCTCCCCGAGGATCCTCCATTCCGGGAAGCTGAGGAGTTTTCGGCATCCACGTATGGATCGCAGTTCGAAGATGAAACAAATGATGCTGTAATCAACCCGAATTTCACGTTCTCGACATTTGTTGTGGGAAACAGCAGCAGGTTTGCCCATGCTGCATGTCTTGCTGTTGCTGAAGCTCCGGGAAAGGCATACAATCCACTCTTCATTTACGGCGGTGTGGGTCTTGGCAAGACTCACCTCATGCATGCCATTGGCAATGCTGTTCGGGCAAAGACCCGCCGGCCTCCAAAAGTCGTCTATGTCACGTCGGAAAAGTTCACAAACGAGATGGTCCTTGCCATCCAGCAGGCAAAGACGAACGAATTCCGTCAGAAGTACCGGTCTGTCGATGTTCTGCTGATTGACGACATCCAGTTTCTTGCGGGAAAGGACCGGACTCAGGAAGAGTTCATCCACACCTTCAATGCCCTCTACGAGGTTAGCAAGCAGGTCGTCGTCTCCAGCGATCGCCCACCAAAGGACATTCCCACGCTCGAGGATCGCCTGCGGAGCAGGTTCGAGGGAGGATTGATCGCAGATATCAAGCCACCAGATTTTGAAACCCGTCTTGCCATTCTCCACAGCAAGCTTGGTACCAAGTCCTGGCTTGTAAGCGAGGAAGTCTGTGCCTTCATGGCACACCGCATACAGAAGAACATCCGCGAGCTTGAGGGAGCACTCATTCGTGTTCTCGCGCATGCCTCCATCAATCAGCGGCCTGTTTCACTTGAGGAAGCGCAGGGCATTCTTGCTGACATCATTCCTGATGCCACACCCCTCTCCTCTCTCAGCATCTCTGCAATACAGCTCACTGTCGCCACATACTTTGGCATCACCCTCGAGGAGATGAACGGCAAGCGGCGTGACAAGCAGTTCGTTCTGCCCAGACAGGTTGCAATGTACCTCTGCCGGGAAGAAACGGATGCATCCCTCCCTGCAATCGGTTCCGCATTTGGAGGAAGAGATCATACGACTGTCCTCCATGCCATAGAGAAAATATCCGAACTCCTTGGCGAGGATGAGCGGCTCGCTTCAGATATCGTTGCTCTTCAGACTCTTCTCCAGAACGCACAATGATGGGGGAAAAGCCTGTGGATGAAACTGCTCAGCCGGTGTGGAAACTGTGGATACAGTCTGGGATGACCTGCTTCCTGTGGATATCCCCACCGGTTATGCACAGGAAGCACTTTCAAAAATCCCATATGGGAACTCGATATTTTGAGTTATCCCCAGAATACCCGGCATATACTACTGCATCTATTTGATATATCAGTTCATGGTTACTATTAATGTGTGTGCATAAATCGGACACCAGGCACGAAGGATGGTTGATATGAAGTGTACGTTTCTTCCCTCACAGCTCAGCCAGGGACTGTCGCTTGTCCAGCGTGCTGTCTCGCAGCGATCCACGCTTCCTGTGCTGGGCAATGTTCTCATTGAGACTGTTCCCGGAGGACTCCGTCTCTCCGCAACGAACCTCGATCTGGCAATTGTTGACACGGTTCCTGCAGATGTTGCAAAGGAGGGAAAGACATCCGTTCCTGCAAAACTCCTTGCTGACTATGTCGGATCACTCCTCGATGTTCCCTGCACGATGGAGCTCGATCCTCAGGGCCGTGTGCTCAATCTCTCGTGCGGCCTTCACAAGACGAAACTTCATGTCATAGATCCAGCAGAGTTTCCACCACTTCCCGTGGCAGAAGGGGGTACTTCCGTACTTGTTGATGGAAAGACATTCGCATCAGGCGTGGCCCAAACAGTCATTGCAGCAAGCAGTGATGAGACAGAACGCGTATATACCGGTGTTCGGATCAAGGTGGATCCGGTTGCCCAGACAGTCACCCTTGCTGCAACAGACCGGCATCGCCTTGCCCTGAAGACGCTTCCTGCGAAGGAAATTCCCGATGGCGATGAGCAGCTCATTGCCATTGTCCCTGCGAAGCATCTGCAGGAGGTATCCCGTGCAGTGAACGATGAGCGGAATGAAGTTGCGATCGCACTTGGGGGAACGACATCCTTCGTGACATTTACTGTGGGGGATGTGGTAGTGACAACCCGAACCATTGAGGGGAGATATCCGAAGGTGGAACAGGCGATTCCCGAGGCTGCAGGAACGACTGTTGTCCTACCGACTGCAGACCTTCGACGTGAAGCAAAGACTGCATCAATTCTTGCACGGGAAGAATCCAATCCCGTGCGCATGTCCATCACGAACGGCACAGTTGTACTCACTGCATGGTCCTCGGATGTCGGAGATGATGAGGTTCCCATTCCTGCAGATGTCACAGGGGAGGGGCTTGAGATTTCCTTCAACTCCGGCTACTTTCTCGCAGCACTTGAGGCACTCGACAGCGATACTGTCCATATGTCTTTCAACAAGGCGGAGGAACCGGGAACCATACGGCCGCACGGAAGGGAAGATTACGTGTATCTCCTCATGCCAGTCCTCCATCCAGCTCTTCGGCCATCACTGTAGAAGCCTCTGCATCGAGGTTACTGCCGTACGCGGAAGGAACTGACGGTTCCCTCTCCGAGCCTGGCATTGAGGGTGTCAATGATGCGCTGCTGGTCGTAGTGGAGCTGCGTGGCAAACGAGGCGTTCGCCACCTGAACGGTAAGGTGGCCACTTCGGAATGAAACATGTGTGCAGAGAGCGTAGAGTTCTGGACCAAGGAGCTCTTTCAGGGAGTCTGCAACACGGGCAGTCGTAACGGGTGTATAGACGCCAAGAGATCTGAGGGAAGCATTGAGCAGATCTCCGATATGGTGTTCCGGGTGATGTTCCTGGTCAGTCATAGTGCTTCACCTGCCCTGCAGCAACAGTCCAGTGGTGGTCCGGCTGGGCGAGCCTGAGAAGCTCCTCTGCAGCATCTGTTGCAGTAATGAGTATCTGGGAGGTTGCCGGGGCTCGGAGGCGTTCGAGAAACCGCTCCTGACGGTCTCCATCGAGCTCGCTCAGCACATCATCGAGGAGCAGAAGGGGTGGGGTTTCCCTATGGCTCCCCAGGAGATCCACAGAGGAGAGAAGGAGGGCAAGTACAAGGCTCCTGCGCTGTCCCTGTGATGCAACTGTGCGTGCTGGATGCGAGCGGATAGTGAGAACGAGATCATCACGATGTGGGCCAAAACTCGTTGCTCCTAGTGCGAGGTCCCGGGGAAGCCGGGCCTGCATCTCCTGGCTGAAGGTTTCTCGGGAGAGCGAGCTGTTCTGTTCATGACCGCATGGTGCGTACGTGAGCTGCGTTGCATCTGCATCTGGAGTGAACGCAGCAAGATGGTGACGGAAAGAGGAAGCGAGCTCTGCAATGACTGTCTCACGAAGACGGATCACGTCAAGGCCAGACGCAATGCATGCCTCAGTAAATGCAGGAAGTTCTGTACCATCACTTGCACCATCCCGCATGGCACGGAGAAGATGGTTCCGCTGGAGCAGGGCTCGGGAATATCTGAGGAGTGCATTCCTACCATCTCCGGGGAGCTGTGTGAGGACAATGTCAAGGAATTTTCGACGCTCCTCAGGACCACCAGACACGAGACTGAGATGGTCAGGAGTGAAAAGAACAGTAGGAAGACGGCCGACAAGCGTGCTTGCGGCAACGCTCTCGCCATTGAGCAGGAGGCGCTTTCGTGGAATGCCCTCACGGGCATCGATTTCCACAGTACAGACATCGGCTCC
Source organism: Candidatus Dormiibacterota bacterium (assembly GCA_027451645.1). Lineage (GTDB taxonomy): Bacteria > Chloroflexota > Dormibacteria > Aeolococcales > Aeolococcaceae > JAJZLL01. Next base: position 5,773 of record DAIDIX010000115.1, read on the forward strand.
CCGGTCATGGACAGTGAGGACACCCCGGATACGTGTGAAATCTGCATCCCACTTCATCGTTTCCCGAAGTGATGAAGCCCGGGGAGACTTCGTGAGGCCAAGGGTTGCAATGGCCTCGAGAATGTTCGTTTTCCCCTGGCCGTTTGCTCCAGTGATCACGGTAATCCCGCGGGAAAGGGAAAGCTCAAGGCGGTCAATATTGCGGAACGCAACGAGTTCAATCT
>DAIDIX010000116.1 GCA_027451645.1 Candidatus Dormiibacterota bacterium
CGCTACATGACAGCATTCGCATTGACAACAAGCGATGGTGTGAGGTTCTTTGCAGCACCGGGGATAGCTTTTGCAGCAGTGCCAAGTGCGAAATACTCGAGGACATGGGATTCCCAGGTATGGTTGCTTGGCGTGATGCTTGACTCGACAACAAGATCTGCTCCAAGCCGTTCCGCTTCAGACTGCATGCGGCCCATGGCCAGTTCCCGGGCATCGTAGATGGCCTGCGTGAACGTCGGATTCTCGATGTTCTGGCCAGCCTGCTTCATCTGCTGGAGTGCACCCTGATATGCAATGTGGTACACACAGTTCCCGAGTACCATGCCAACTGGCCGATAGCCAGACTTCACGAGTTTCCAGAGCGACTGTCCGGACACATGCGAGGTGAATGGTCCACCATCAGTCGATTTCCAGTCATTTCCATCCTGGGCATGACGGACAGCAGTGCCGATGCAGGTGAACTCGGCAGTGTGGGGACTCCATGCATGGTACGTGATGCGGAGTGACACGCTAACGACACCATCTGCCTGGAGAGCAGCTGCTTCCATGCGCATGCGGTTCATTGCAAGCTCTCGTGCCTGATACATTGCACTTGTGAGCACCTGGAGCTCCTGGTTGCCCCACTTTCCCATCTGAAAGCCGATGTGATATATCGAGCTTCCCATGACCATTCCGAGAGAAGTGAAACCAGCATCCTCAATGAGCAGGAGCTCATCGACACTGAAGTCGGTAAGGGCAGTCGTGTGGCCAGCTGCTGCACGCTGGGCAAGGTCCTGGAGCCGCTGCTGGGCAGCAGGAGGAAGCTGGTAGTTGCCTGGTGCATTCTGCATGATGTCTCCTTCGGGAATGTCAGGTGCGGTTGAAGAACGTCGAGAGTGTATCAGGGTTCGCGCCATACAGGATGGCATGCTGCTGAAGCGAGGAGGCAAGGGATGCTGACCACTTCGCGAGTGGGACAGTGTCGTGGCTGAGTGCTATGCCGCCACTCACAAGCGCTGTTGTCGCCTTGAGTCCACCACGACTCACCTCAAGCGCATATTGCGCATCATCGAGATCGATCCGTACGGAACGGATAGCACTGCCGACAAGGGCACGTTTCACATGCACTCTGCCTGGCAGGAGGTGGGAAAGCTCGTCAACGAAGGGTGCAAGCACCTTTGCAGTTGCTGCTGGATCTCCTGTGGCAAGACGCTTCACATCTGCAATTGATGATGAAGGAGTTCCAGCACCGCAGTAGAAGCATCCAACTCGGTCCGGGGCAAGAGGTGCTCCACAGACTTCGCATCGTGCCAGGCTCATGACAGTCTCCAGTGGGGATGAATACTCCCACGGAGTATACCCCGGCTGCGTCAGCTCACGAGTGAAAGAGTGAGCAGTGCTACCATTCCCTCATGGAGAGGACAGATGGCGCTGCACGGTTTGTGAATGCAACTCCTGCAGCTGCGTACCATGCCCTCCTTGACCCGGAACTGCTTGTGCAGTGGATGCCCCCCGGGGAGATGACGGCTGTTCTTGAGCACTTTCTTCCCCAGGTTCCTGGAGGATACCGGATGGTGCTCCACTATGGAGACCGGATGGGGCAGCAGGGCAAGTCTGCGCCGGACAGGGATATTGTCGATGTGCAGTTTCGTGAGCTTGTGCCTAACTGCTGGATTGGTACTGCTGTTCGCTTTGTGTCGGAAAGGCAAGAATTTCGTGAAGAAATGGAGATGATCTGGGAGATACGCGAAGTGGAAGGTGGGGTGGAAATACGGGTCACAGCACAGCATGTGCCAGAGGCCATCTCCCGTGAGGACCATCTCGCAGGCATGACTTCAACGCTGGCCAAGCTCGCGAACCTTCTTGAGGGGTAGGAATTGAGTGGGCCCGGAAGGGAACATGCGCCCTGAAGACAGTACTTCACGCCCCCGGAGTCTTCGCGTAGGATGGGAATGGAGCACGTGCCCGCATCGTCTAACGGTTAGGACATCACCCTTTCAAGGTGGAAACCAGGGTTCGATTCCCTGTGCGGGTAGACAATCGCGCAGTACCTGCCACAGCCCAATTAGCCATGTGACCTGCGCTGGGGGACGTGTCGTTCGCTATGCTGCAGAGCCCCATCGCACAGGTGTGCAGGGAACGGGTTCGGGGAAGCTATTCTCCTAGCGCTGGTGTGCCAGTCTTCGCATCTGCACGTGCAGCAATGGCATCGATCGTGCGGTGTGCCCTGTCTTGACGCTCAGTCTTTGCAGTGCGGGCATCAATGTACCGCTGAAACAGTTCTGCAGCGATGTCAGGAAGATCTTCCATGAGACGCTCCACTGTTGACTGCCCGGCATACCATAGACCTCGGACCTGACGTCGAGGAAGAACGTGCTCCTCGGGAATGTTCGTGAGGATTGCCTTGCCTGCAGTGAGGAGGAGGTGAGGGTGGTATGTGGTGTGCCCTTCAGGTCCATACGCTCCGCCCTGAATCTTCTGTCCTGCTGCATTGACCCAGTATCCTGTTTCGTGAAATGCAGTGGCAGTAACGCGTCGGACTGAATAGTTCGTGCCATTCACAACAAGTGAGGTTCCGCCAGGGCTTGTCAGCAGCATGCGCGACAGTGACTCGATTGCCTCTTCCGGATCAGTCATGTCAGCGAGTCGGCGAAATGGTGTTGCAAGAATCTCATTGGTTGAGCGATGTTCCATGCACTGAAGTATGTCATTTGATCAAGGACATCAGGCGCCCAAAACTGCTTGTGCCAGCTTGGATATCTCCAATGTGCAGATCAGGATGCGGGCCAGGTGATGTCCCCATAGCGGTAGTGGATTGGAGCCCTGTCGAGCGCATCCATTCCACGCTTCGTTTCCGCTATCGTGCCAGACTCTCCATGTCCAGGACGGATGATGGTTTCTTCCGGCAAGGGGAGGAAGGTCTTCCGGATAGTTGCAAGGAGAGTTGTGAGCTCATCGGGAGTGTTTGTATGTCCTGGTCCGCCTGCAAAGAGCGCATCTCCCGTGAAGCATGTCGAGCCGAGGAGAAAGCTGAGATGCCCAGGAGTGTGGCCAGGAGTGTGGAGGGCTGTAATCTGGCCTGAGCCGAATGCGACACTCTCCCTGTCTGCAAGTCTTCTGTCAATCCTCTCTGGTGCAATATTGATCTCATGTTCTCCCACGAGAACAGGTGCATCGGTGTGTGCACGGATGTCGTCATACCCTGCCCAGTGGTCATGATGCCAGTGGGTGACGAGAATTGCATCGAGTGTCACCACAGACTGCAGTGCCTGGAGAAATTCCGCATCGACAGCAGGGAGGTCGATGAGCACAGCATGCTTCCGTGCAGTGTCTGTACAGATGTACGCGTTGTTCTTGAAGTCGCCACAACCGAGGATTGCAGTAATGCGGAGACTGTCCTCCTCGATCTCAAGGATTCTGCTCATTTTGCGGCCCTTTGTGATGCTTTCCATGCACGCTTGGCCTCACGGTAGGCGATCCTCTCGTCACGGGTAGCCACAATGCCAAGCGTTGGATGATCTGGAAGCTCCTGTTCCCAGCCAACAGGGTGCACATTGAACTGGAGCGCAAGAGTGGCGTAGAGACTCCCTGCCTTCATTTCGCCAAATCCCGGGAGTGCTCGGAGCCTGGAAGACAGCTCTTCCGCAGTGGGTGCAGTGGTCCAGAGCGTCTCCACTGCAGGGCCATACGGGACAAGTGCTGTGCAGAGGTCATGGATCCGGGCTGCCATGGAAGTGGGGAAGCGGTGGATTGCCGGCTTTGCTGCCATGACAGCTGCAAGCTCGGGAACTGGCATGTCTGCAATTTTTCTCGGGTCAAGGTGCCCAAGCCGGCCTTTCAGTGTGTAGGGTCCAAGAAACGCACGTTCAATGGGCATCTGCTGGTCGAGGGTATATCCGATCAGCAGTGCTACTGGAGACTCGGTAACGAGCCTGTTCGCCTCAGCATTGTCTGTCCATTCGAGAGGTGATGAAGGAATGTCCATACCTCCATGCTAGGACGAATGCCGGAAGGAGTGAATTTCCTCACCCACAGAGCTGGCCCTGGGGTCGTACACTTTTCTCCATGGGATGGCTGTTTCAGAGGCGGAAGGTTGAGGGGACCACAGTGGGTCCGGATGTTGTGCATCTCGATCCAGATCTTCTCCAGCGCCTCGAAGCCGAGCGTGCTGGATCATCCCTTGAGGAAGTCGTGAATGCCCTTCTCCGGGAGTCGCTTGAGAAGCATGAAGGACCTGTGGAAACCCTGGCAGAAGGAAGTTCCGCTGCACGGGAGCGCGACCTGCCTTTCTGGCTCGAGAAGGATCATGCCTCCCATGGGGAGGCACCTGATGATGAGCTTCGCAAACGCGTGTCGGAACGCAGAATGACCGAGACGGATGGAAGAGAGTAGGTTTCCGGTTCTCCTCAGGGAACCGCTCAAGAATCCCTGGTTCCGCCTTGCTCGCGTTGGGATAGCACTTGTGCTGCTCACACTGTATGGAACCGTTGGCTATGCAGTCATCGAGCACTACCAGCTGCTTGATGCAGTGTTCATGACAATCATCACCATCTCGACAGTAGGCTATGGTGAGATCCATCCGCTCACTCCACGCGGGGAGATCTTCACCATCACGCTCATCCTACTTGGAGTCATTGGTTTCCTCTATACACTCGGAGTCATTGTCGATATCCTTTCAGGCGGGGATCTCGAACAGTACAGGAGATATCGGAAGATGCATCAGGCACTGCATGCCATGCGTGATCACATCATCGTGTGCGGCTATGGCCGGATTGGACGCAATGTTGTCCGTGAGATCCATGCTGCGAAGCAGCAGTGTGTCGTCATTGAGCGGGATCCGCACAGGATCGATGAGAAGGAACTCGAGGGAGATCCCGTAATCATCGGAGATGCTGCATCGGATGAGGTGCTGCGTGATGCAGGGCTCGAGCATGCACGGGCACTTGTGAGCTGTGTCGACAGTGATGAGCGGAATGTGTATGTTGTGCTGACTGCGCGAACGATGAATCCACGGCTGTATATTGTGGCGAGGTCATCGTATGCGGAGTCCTACCAGAAGCTCCTCCATGCAGGGGCAAACCGGGTGCTGAGCCCATACGTCATGAGTGGACGTCGGATGGCCATTGCTGCGACCCAGCCACTTGTCGGTTCATCCATGCAGCTTGATGACCTGTCACCTGGAGATCAGAGGTACATCGAAGAGATTGTCATTCCCGGGGGGTGGAGCGAGGGCATTAGCGTTGCTGAACTCCAGGCACGTGGAGGGACCATACTCATGGTCAGGTCACACACTGCGGGAGAGAAGGTGGCTCCACCACCCGAGATGAAGGCTGTGACTGCTGACCATATTGTCGCTGCAGGAACACCCGACCAGCTTCATGACATTGCACACCATCTCTGGAAACCCCCAGGACAGGCTGGCAGCACTGTGGAATCCACAGAAATCCTTGATTGATAACTCGTGAGGAAGGAGGTACCCATGCAGGCAGTTGTTTTCCGCGACATCGGTTCCGTTGAGATTTCGGATGTTCCGAAGCCACAGCTGGAGGAGAGTGGTGATGCACTTGTGCGCATTACACGGGCTGCCATCTGTGGGAGTGACCTCCATGTTCTCCACGGCCGCATTCCGGGCATGATCGAGGGCGGAATCATGGGGCATGAGTTCACAGGTGTTGTGGAGGAAGTTGGCAGCGAAGTCACGAGGTTCCATGCAGGAGACCGGGTTGTCGGCTCATTCATGCTTCCGTGTGGAACGTGCTGGTTCTGCACGAAGGGATACTTCAACCGGTGTCCGGACCAGCGTGTCTTCGGGTACGGTGCATTCTTTGGTGCACTTGAGGGAGCACAGGCAGAATACCTCCGGGTACCGCAGGCTGACCTCGTTCTCCACCCCATAGGGGATCTGGAGGACGAGAAGGCCCTTTTTGCCGGAGACATTTTCACGACAGGACTAGATGCAGCAACTGAGGGACGCATTGCT
>DAIDIX010000117.1 GCA_027451645.1 Candidatus Dormiibacterota bacterium
GCACCTCATCCTCCGGGTGGATCGCACAGATCTCAGCAAGAACATCATCCGCGGGTTTCTTGCGTATGAACGGATGCTTGAGCAGCACCCTGAATATATAGGCAATACCGTCTTCTGGGCCTTCCTTCAGGAAAGCCGCCAGGATATCGGAGACTACCGTGCATACCTTGGGAATGTTGTTGGACTTGCAGCACGCATCAACCACCGGTTCAGGGAGAGAAACTGGATGCCGATCAAGCTCGAGATCGACAACGATATCTACAGGGCACTGGCTGGCTACAAGCAGTTTGATGTCCTCCTCGTGAATCCCATCTACGATGGCATGAACCTCGTTGCAAAAGAGGGCATGCTCTGCAATGAGCCCAATGGCGTGCTTGTCCTCAGCGAGAATGCCGGTTCCCATGATGAGCTTGGGCAGTTTGCACTCTCCATCAACCCCTTTGACATCGATGAGACTGCGGATGCGCTCTTCAGGGCACTCACCATGGAACGCGTAGAGAGAAAGCGCAGGGCTGATGGCATCCGCAGGACAGTGCATTCGAATGACATCACACGATGGATAGCCCGCCAGCTCCAGGACATCCGTGAACTCACTCCACAGTGAGTCCCATGTCGAGAAGAGCCCGCTTGCTATGCTCTTAGTGACAGGAACGGGCCGAGCAGGAGCATGTAGCACGAGATGACTGATTCGACGCAATCCCTCGAACATCTTGCACGGGATGTTCTGGAAGCATCGCAGGATCTGGTCCATGCAGAGATCCGTGTCGTCAAGGCCAGGGGTGTGCAGGCCCTCCTCGAGCTCAGGCACGGAATTGTCCTTGCCCTCATTGCACTGGTCCTTGCTGCACTTGCAGTCGTGGTGCTCGTGGGACTTCTCGCAACAATCATCGGAAGTCTCCTGCACATGCTGTGGCTTGGCTGGTGCATCATGCTTGTCATCCTGCTTGGTGCAGCAGCATTCACTGGATACCGGGGGTATCGGACATTCCGTACCACAGCTACTACTGCATCCGATACGATGACATCGGTCAAGGAGGAAATTGAATGGCTGAAGAAGTTCGCGAAGCAGAGCGTGAAAGGGACGAGCAGCGGGAGCGGCTCACAAAATCCGTAGGTGAGCTTGAGAAGCAGGTTCGTACTGAGCTTGACTGGAAAGCCAGGCTTACAGCTGATGGTGCCCGGATTGCCGTGGTGACTGTCACCTCGCTCTCTGTCATCCTTTCCCTTGTCGCACTTCGCAGGATCCTGCGTCCTGCACATCGCTCTTCCTCCCCCCAGGAGGACCTGTATCCCGAATATGCATCCGTTGAGGAACTCACAAGCGAGATCCATGCAATGCGAAACCAACTCGCAAAGCTCTCCGTTAAGAAGTCAGGTGGACTGGGACGTGCAGTAGCCCTGCGACTTGTCACTGCTGCAGGTACAGCTGCAGGAACACTCATTGCGAAAAGGGTGTTTGAACGGATGGGAACAGACACAGACGATCTCTACGGAGGATGAGCCTCCGCAGTACAGGAGGAGCATCGGAATGACGAACAGATCACGACGCCGCGCAGATGCACGTCGGCGTGAGCTCTATGGTGGATTCTGGGCACGGCTTGCCTCATGGAGGCGAGTGGCTGCAATCATGATCACAGGGTTCGTCATCGGCTCCATTGGCACTGGATCGCTTGTCGCCTACGCAGAGGTGACCATGCCTCCCATCACGACACTTGGTACCCAGACGGGATCGATCACTATTGAAGATTCGACTGGCCACGTCATTGCAACTGTCGGACGGAACGGTGTTGTGAGCACACCCGTTGCCCTCCAGAACATTTCCCCCCTCCTCATCAAGGCAACTATCGATACTGAGGACAGATACTTCTACTCCGAGGGAGCTCTCGATCCCATCCGTATCGTGAAGGCTGCATTCGTCGATGCTGCATCAGGCTCAGCAGCCCAGGGTGCGAGCACCATTACGCAGGAACTCGCAAAGATGGTGTACTTCGGCTACGAGGCACCAAAATCTGCCATGCGGAAAATCCGTGAGGCACTGCTCGCAAATGAGATCTCGCAGAAGTATACGAAGAACGAGATCCTCGACAAGTACCTCAATATCGTGTTCTACGGAGAGAACTCGTACGGCATCCAGGCAGCAGCAGAACGGTTCTTCGGAGTGAATGCTTCCGCTCTCACCCTTCAGGAGGCAAGCCTCCTTGCTGGTCTTCCCCAGGCTCCCTCGTATTACGATCCGTTCGTCAATCCCCAGGCAGCATGGGAACGGCAGCATGTCGTCCTTGCAGGCATGGTGAAGGTTGGTGACATCACGCAGCAGCAGGCTGATGCTGTCGACCCTCTTGTTGGTGGCTACTCTCCAACTCCTGCAGAGAAGGTGCTCCAGGTGGCCCACCAGCAGGAAATGCTCACCCTCCTTCGCGGGGGTCATCCCCCTACAGTGGATCCTGGACCAGCACCCCATTTTGTCCAGTTTGTCGAGAATGAGCTGAGCCAGTACTTCGCCAATGATCCCTCTGCTCTTCAGGGCAACCTCACTGTCATCACGACTCTCAACCTCGCACTCCAGGAACGTGCTGATGCCATCATCCACAAGGAGATCTACGGTCCGTATCCCATCGGTCATGGCGTGAACAATGCTGCAATGCTCATGATGAATCCGAAGAATGGGGCCATCGAGGTCATGGTGGGCTCAGCGAACTATGCTGACACTTCCATCGATGGGGAGTTCAATGTCACAACCGGGCTCCGTCAGCCAGGCTCATCCTTCAAGCCGTTCGTGTATGAAACAGGCTTCATGAATGGCACGCTCACTCCCGATACCATTCTCAATGACACATACCAGCAGTCCCAGCTCGAGGGCGGTGTGAAGGACTGGGACCGGAAATACGAGGGGAACATTCCTGCCTGGGAGTGTCTTGTTCACTCTCGGAATGTCTGTACGGAACAGGCAATGGGTATGGCAGGCATCGACAATGTCATTGCCTTCGCGCATAGTGCTGGCATCGACACCCCGATTGCCCACAATCTCAGCAGTGGCATTGGCACGTCAGCAGTGCACATGCTCAACATGACTGCTGCCTATGCTCCGTTTGCAAATGGCGGATATGTAGTGAAGCCGTTTGCAATCCTCAAGGTTGTTGCACAGAACGGAACAGTACTCATCAACAATGCTGTCACGCCAAACTACGGTTCCATCATGACTCCGTACCAGGCATGGTCGATGGACACCATACTCGAGAAGTACCCGCACTACTGGGGTCTCAACATCCGGTACCCCACAGCAGGAAAATCTGGAACCACTGACAACTATGCTGATGCATGGTACTACGCATTCACACCAAGCTGGATAGTGAGCACCTGGGCAGGACACACCTCAGCAACAGATCCTGGTGAGCTTCCAACAAATGGCATCTACGGTTCCATTCAGGCCCAGTACACGACAGTACCCTTTGTGAACTCGCTTCCGAAGCCTGCTGCCTTTTCCTCCACGCCTCCGAGCGGAACACTCTGTCCCAGCTGCTCACCTGCACCCTCGCCATCCGGAACTCCTGCACCAAGCAGCACGCCTACCACGTCAGCAACTCCATACATCCAGACAACGCCTACAGGCTCTCCATCGACTGGCATCCTCCCAACGCCCACGCCAACTCCGTCACCATCCCAGAGTGGAGGAAGCGGAGGAATCGTCATTCCACCCGGCTGAGTCGCAGAGACGTGATTCTCGTGTCCTGACAGTGCTACTGGATGGAAGTGCGACCGAGAAATGCAGCGAACCGGTCTGGAAGAGGTGCATCTTCTGAAGTTGGCACAACTTCCCCAAACGGCTTTCCCTCACCACGTGGCACTGATGCAAGCCGTGCCCGTGCAAAGGCAAACACTCGCTCGAGAGCTGACATGTCCCAGCTGGAAGTGGGCTCGCCAAGAGCATCCGCAATGTCCCAAGCATGGGAAAAGTACTCCATAGAGCGCATCCGGACAAACACCCAGCCAGGAGTTTCTCCCATGGGAAGCGTGTAGAGCTTCTCCTCCTCCAGCCTATCCGGAAGAACCAGAGCACGCTCGTGTGCGGACACTGCTGCTGACCTCCAGTCAGCACCGAGGTAGTCGTTGCCTCGAGTGGGCATCGGGCCCTCCCCGCACACTGCAAGTGTCATGAGCTCACCAGTGACGACATGGTTGATGAGATCTCGAATAGTCCACCCCTCACACGGAGTTGGACATGAAAGCACATCCTCCTCGAGGGGAGTGACGTACTGCCACCAGCACTCTGCAGCAGTGGCAAAATCCCGATGGAGTTCTTCGGTTGTCGGGCGCAGCGATACGAGGAGATCTGTCATGTATCCCAGTGTACCAGTGACCAGCCTTCAGACTGGGAGCAGCTTGCACGAAATGCACATCCATCATCATCCGCACTCCGGGAAGGGTCACAGTTTGGCCACGAACGGGAGGAAATTGCACTGCTGACAGTTAACATGTCTTCATGGAGATCTCCGCTCCCTTCAGCTTCACTGCTGGTGAAGCAGCATGATCCACTCCAGAAACGGTACTTCCACTGCCCTGAGAAGAGAAGTCATCCGCTTCGCAGCTGCAGTGACCGTGATTGCCAGCATGGTTGGAGTCTCCCACCCGCTCACTGCTGCTGCAGGATCCGTGAAATGGTCTACAGTGCCAAGTCCCAATGCAACGACAACACAGGCAAATCACCTGAATGGTGTGGCCTGCACGAGCACGAGCTTCTGCATTGCTGCTGGATACTATGTGAGCAGCTCCGGATATGACCAGACCCTCATTGAGGAGTGGAACGGGACATCCTGGAGCATTGTCAGCAGTGCCAATACAAGTGCGACCCAGAACAACAGCCTGGCTGGAGTGACCTGCCTGACTGCAGCAGACTGCTGGGCTGTAGGTTCCTACATACCAAGTGTTGCCAAGACCCTTGTGGAAGAGTGGAACGGGACAAGCTGGACCATTGTCAGCTCACCTAACCCCACGACTACGCAGGCCAACCACCTCAACGGCGTGACCTGCGTTTCCGCAACTGACTGCTGGGCAGTGGGAAGCTATGGCACAGGAAGCACGGACCAGACACTTGTCGAGGAGTGGAACGGGACATCCTGGAGCATTGCGAGCTCGCCAGACACGGGCTCAACACAATGGAATCAGCTCAATGCAGTGACCTGTGTCACATCCTCTGACTGCTGGGCTGCAGGTACTGGTGCCGACTCCAGCGGGTACGACCAGACACTTGTCGAGCAGTGGAACGGCACAGCATGGAGCATTGTCACCAGTCCGGACATGAGCAGCACTGAGAGCGAGACTCTCACGAGTGTGACATGTGCAACTTCAGCCAGCTGCTGGGCAGTCGGATACTACCAGTATGGAACTCCAAACCAGACGCTTTCCGAGGAATGGAACGGGACAGCCTGGAGCATAGTTGCAACTCCAGACACGTCAAACCTAGTGAACAATGAACTATCCGGTGTGAGCTGCTCGGGCACGACCTTCTGCATGGCTACGGGATACGTTGTTGATGCGAATGGCTATGATCAGACACTCGTAGAGGAGTGGAACGGCACAATCTGGAATTTCGTATCGAGCCAGAATTCCCTGTATCTCCAGACAAATGTCCTCAGCAGTGTGAGCTGCACGAGCACAAGCTTCTGCATGTCCACTGGCTATTACACCAGTGCTGGAAGCTACTCACCTACTCTCATCGAGGAGTATGGACTGTTCTGCACTGGAGGAAACCTCAGCCTCACAATGCCTTCATCAGCATCGTTCCCGGGAGTGACACTGAATGGAACGACACAGACCAGCACACTCCCCATCTCCTTCACTGTCGATGACGAGACAGGAACTGCAGCTGGCTGGAACCTCTCCATCTCATCTACCACCTTCACCAATGCTGGGAGCAAATCCCTCTCCACATCAGCAAGCACAGTAACAGGAGT
>DAIDIX010000118.1:0-2655 GCA_027451645.1 Candidatus Dormiibacterota bacterium
ACCATGAATGCGATCGTTGCCAATGGCAGCCTTGTCCAGAAGACCTACTTCCCCAGGTGGATTCTCGTCATAGCCACGACCATCAGCTCACTCATGACGTTTGTCATCAACATGATCCTTGTACTCATTGTTGGCATGTTTCTCCACACGATCCACCCCGGATGGCAGAGCCTTCTCGTCCCGTTCTTCTGCTTCGAAATCTACCTGTTTGCCATAGGACTCTCCCTCTTCCTCTCAGCACTGTATGTCCAGTTCCGTGATGTCGGCCATGTCTGGGAATGGTTTTCACAGCTCCTCTTCTACGGGTCTGCAGTCGTCTATCCGATCACATTCATCCCGAACCATGTTGCACAGAAGATCATTGCCATCAACCCCATCACCCAGGTGATTGAGGACGTGCGGTACAGCATTGTCACCCAGTCCATCCAGCCACTCAACCATCTGCTTGGAAATCTCTACATTGTGCCGTACGCCTTTGTTGCCATTTCGATCCTGGTGGGGGCATTCGTCTTCTCCAGACTCAGTTCCCATTTCGCAGAGAATCTATGACCGAGCCAGTTATCGAACTTGACCACGTTTCAAAGCGCTTCCGCATTCCACTTGATCGATCGAATTCGCTGAAGTACAGGCTCACCCATCCCCGAACCACTTCACGCTACCGGACCCTCTCCGCAGTTGATGATGTGTCATTCGCAGTCGAGCGGGGAGAATTTGTTGGAATCATTGGACACAATGGTTCTGGCAAGAGCACACTCCTGAAGATCCTTGCACGGATCTATTCCGTAAGCGAGGGTTCGATGCGGGTAGGCGGTCTCGTCTCACCCTTTCTTGAGCTCGGAGTCGGATTCAATCCGGAACTCACTGCACGGGAGAATGTATTTCTTGGCGGTGCAGTTCTCGGTCTTACTCGACGCTTCCTTACACGGAAGTTCGACGAAATCATCGAATTTGCTGAGCTTGAGCAGTTTGCAGATCAGAAGCTCAAGAACTTTTCCTCAGGCATGCAGGTGCGTCTTGCATTCTCCCTTGCAATCCAGTCCTATGCGGACATTCTGCTCATGGACGAAGTCCTTGCCGTTGGAGATGCGAGGTTCCAGTCGAAGTGCTTCGATGTCTTCGCACGGTACAAGCGTGAGGGCAAGACCATCATCCTCGTCACACATGATCTCGGGGCTGTCTCACAGTACTGCGACAGGGTCATCCTCATGGACCACGGCAAGCTCATTGCTGATGGGGAACCACAGAATGTCATCACGGAATACAAGCGCCGCATTGGAGAGCTTGGCAACATTGACAATGGAAGTCCCCTCGGAGGAGAGGAACATCTTGAGAGCACGTCTGCAACCTACACGATCCAGCATGTCCTGCTCACCACAGAAGACAATGTCCGTCCGAACATGACATTCTTCACTGATGCTCCATTCGAGATCCATGTCCATGTTGGCAACAATGGTGCCACAAGCCCTGATATTGCATGCAGACTCGCACTGTCGCGGCTCGATGGCACGCTTCTTGCCACCTCCGATTTCGATGGACGTGCCCACACCTTCACAGCACCTGAACGTGGCGGATCCGTGCATCTGGCATATGAACTTCCAAAGCTCCCTCTTCTCGAAGGTTCGTACTCGCTCAGCGTGGACCTCTTCGACCCGATGACAAGCGATGTCTACGACAGCCTCACGGACACTGCGACATTCCACGTTCTTGATGAGCATCAGCGAGCGGGAATGATGAGCATTCCCGGAAACTGGTCCATTCGCAGTCTGTCGCACAGTTCTCCCACACAGCCAACGCACGTGTAGGGAACCGCCATGGCGCCTGCACTCCGGTTTGTCATCCCACGCTATGGGTCCACCATTCTCGGAGGTGCAGAGACTCTTGTCCGGTCACTTGCAGAAGAGCTTGCAGAACGGGACTGGACGATTTCCATCTGGACCACTCCAGCTGAAGAGGAATCAACCTGGAAGGGGGAGAATGCGGAACGTTCCCACTCACCCAATCTGACAATCACACGGTTTCCTGTCACAAGGCTCCGTCACCCGCGAAGATTCTCAGTGGAATCACGGCTCTTCTTCAGGATGCCAAAGCTGGTGCAGTGGGAGCAGGCGTGGTTCCGCCATGAGGGTCCATACGCTCCTGGTCTTGCTGATGCACTTCGCACTGCAGATCCAGTTCCAACTGTGTTTGTCCCGTATCTGTTCTGGACCACGGTTGCAGGTTTCACCTCCTTTCCTGGCCCGCGGCTCCTCCTTCCCTGTGCTCACGATGAGCTGCCCTTTCACCTCAGATCGACAGCACTGATGCTCGAGAATGCTGACGGTCTCCTCTTCAACACCGAAGAGGAAAGGGCTCTCGTCCATGCAACCTACCCGCTCACCGAGTACACCCCGTCGCTCACGGGAACAACAGGAGTCGCGATGGGAAGACATCCAGATCCCTACCGGTTCCGCTCACGTCATCACATAGATGGCCCCTATCTGCTCTATGGCGGACGGACCACTCCAGGGAAGGGTGTCGAGCTGATGCTGGAGGGAATGGAGCAGCTTCAGGCGTTGCATGAGGATGTCTCGCTCGTGCTTATTGGGGACAGCATCAATGTTCCAATCTCGCTTGGGATCACGCCTCTGGGCTACCTTCCAGAGCAGGAACGGCTTG
>DAIDIX010000118.1:2665-5921 GCA_027451645.1 Candidatus Dormiibacterota bacterium
AGTGGTGATTCCCAGTGCACATGAGTCACTCTCGCTCATGGCGCTCGATGCGTGGTCACTCGGACGACCCGTCATTGCAAACAGCACATCGCCAGTTCTCTCAGGCCACATTGCAAAATCAGCTGGCGGCATCCGCTTCAGTACTCCTGGAGATTTCGCTGATGCTGCAGTACACATTCTCCACGACCCACATGGAGCTGCCCAGCTTGGAGAGAATGGCAGGGCATACGTTGCTGCACAGTACGCATGGGATACTGTAGTGGACAACATCTCCGCTCTTCTCATGAAGGTAGCTCATGCAGCCGATCGTCCTTGACGGAAGGCCCCTCCAGGGAGGCTCACGGTATCGCGGCATTGGCACATATGCCCGGGAACTGCTCAGAGGTCTTGGCATGTCCCACTACAGGGATGACATCCGCCTGCTTCTCGGCAGCCGGAATGGTGAACTTGAGCCCGACGATGCTGAGCTTGCTCCTCCCCTCGACCTCCGTATCCCCACCATGAAGGCACGTCTTCAGCCAATTGCTGATCCCTTCCTCATGACCCGACTGCTTGGGAAGGTGAAGCCGTCCCTCTACCACAGTCTCGAGTATGCGCAACCTGTGTCTGCTCCATGTCCAGTCATAGTCACGGTATATGACCTCATCCCGTTCCTGTATCCAGCCTGGTACCCCTGGCTCCGCCGTGAACGGCTTCTCGCTCTCCATCTGCTGAAGCGTGCTGATGCCCTCATTGCAATCAGTGAAGCGACTGCCCAGGATCTCCGGACACATGCAGGAGTCGATTCTGGAAGGATCCATGTCATCCCGCTTGGCGTATCACCGCGGTTCAGGCCTCTTGAGCCAGACGAAGCGGAACGCATTCTTGCTCTCCTGCATCTCGATCGTCCATTTCTCCTTGCTGTGGGGACCTTCGATCCCAGGAAGCGCATTGACCTTCTCTGCCAGGTGACCAATGCTGTGCGAGCCGAGATCGACTGCGATCTCGTCATTGTTGGTCAGCAGGGGAACTTCCATCCAAGGGTGGTTGAGACTGTTCACCATGCAGGTCTGGATGGACACACGCATCTGCTCGGACACGTTTCCGACTCGACTCTCCGTGCCCTCTACAGTACAACTTCATGCGTCGTCTTCCCCTCAGAGTATGAAGGCTTTGGCCTCCCTGTTCTGGAAGCGATGGCAAGCGGGAGTCCTGTCGCAGTCTTCGCAACTTCCTCCCTCCCTGAAGTTGCAGAGCCTGTTGCGATTGTGTCTGAGCAGTACGATACCCGCGGAATGGCTCGCTCCATCCTTGAGCTCCTCGGATCTCCGGATCTCCGGGCTGAACGCATTGCAGCAGGCATTTCCCATGCGCACACATTCACGTGGGACCGGACAGTCAAGCAGACACTCGCTGTCTACGGCTCCCTGGCATAGGTACCCCACGGGGTATGTGAGCACTCCTGTCCCAAACTCCGTATGATGAAGGGGAACACCGAACAAGGTAAGGCAGCAATTCCCAATGCACGATGGAGCGAAGGAGACAGTTGTGGGAAAACGAGCACTCATCACAGGAATAACAGGCCAGGACGGTACATATCTTGCTGAACTCCTCACGAGCAAGGGATATACGGTATACGGGCTCATCCGGGGCCAGAACAATCCCCGCAAGGCAATGGTGGAGAAGATCTGCCCAACAATGCAGTTCGTTGAGGGTGATCTTGCGGACCAGTCCTCACTCATCAATGCACTTGAAGCGACAGCCCCGGACGAGGTCTACAACCTTGGAGCAATCTCCTTTGTGGGACTTTCCTTCAAGCAGGCACTTCTTACGGGCGAGATCACTGGCCTTGGGCCTCTCCGTGTCCTCGAAGCCATCCGGATGGTGAACAAGAACATCCGCTACTATCAGGCATCAAGCAGTGAAATGTTCGGGAAGGTGAGGGAAACACCACAGACGGAACTCACTCCCTTCCATCCCAGGTCCCCGTACGGAGTTGCCAAGGTATACGGTCATTACATCACCATGAACTACCGTGAAAGCTACGGCATCTATGCAGCGAGCGGCATCCTCTTCAACCATGAGTCTCCACGACGTGGACTTGAGTTTGTCACGAGGAAGATCACAAACACTGTTGCAAAGATCAAGCTAGGCGTAGCGGACTCGCTGACACTTGGCAATCTCGATGCCAAGCGTGACTGGGGCTATGCGAAGGACTATGTTGATGCCATGTACCGCATGCTCCAGGCAGAGCAGCCTGAAGACTACGTCATTGCAACAGGCGAAACGCACAGCGTGAAAGAGTTCCTAGAGGCAGCCTTCTCCTATGTGGATCTTGACTGGCAGCAGTACGTGAAGACAGATCCCCAGTTCCTCCGCCCTGCTGAGGTAGATACGCTCATTGGCGACTCGACCAAGGCACGAACCTCGCTCGACTGGAAGCCCACTGTCTCCTTCACAGAACTGGTTCACATGATGGTTGACAATGACCTCGAACTTGTAAAGCAGGAAATTGCCATAGGCCAGACAGCCTCCGTCTCCTAGCACCACTGCGTCCGTACTGCAGTGAAATGCAGTACGGACGCATCACCTGCTCCAGGCATTGCGCGGAAATTGGCCCATCATCTCATGCTACGATGGGTTGACATGGCAGCACAGGTGACCTTCCCGCAATGACTGAACCCTCTCACGCAGCACACCAGGCCTCCTCGTACGCTGCGAGTGTTGTACGCTCCCAGGCACTTGCTGCGGACCTGAGCCTCCATCCTGAGAAGTACCGTGTCCTAACCGGTGACAGGCCAACTGGACGCCTTCACATCGGACACTATTTCGGCACTCTTGAGAACCGTGTTGTACTGCAGGACAGAGGCGTGCCGCTCTTCGTGCTCATTGCTGACTACCAGGCACTCACGGACAGGGATGCCAGTTCAACACTTCCCGATGACGTGCTCGAGATTCTTGCTGACTACCTTGCCTGTGGAATCGACCCGGAACGGGCAACCATCTTCTGCCACTCCCATGTTGCTGCCCTCAACCAGCTCATGCTCCCGTTCCTCAGCCTTGTCACTGTCTCGGAGATCTCACGCAATCCTACTGTGAAAGATGAAATCAGATCGTCCGGCAGGGATTTTGTCACTGGCATGATGTTCACGTACCCCGTTCATCAGGCAGCAGACATTCTCTCGATGCGCGGTACTGTCGTTCCTGTAGGAAAGGACCAGCTTCCCCACCTCGAACTGACACGGACGATTGCCAGACGTTTCAATGAACGGTATTC
>DAIDIX010000119.1 GCA_027451645.1 Candidatus Dormiibacterota bacterium
GCACCATATGTGCCAACAAGGATGTATGACCCTGCCGGAAGAACGAACCTGTACGGGCGCTCTGGGGTGACCTGCTGTGCTGCAATGGCATCGCCCTTCGGAAGGATGCTGCTCGGGGAATCCGATGCAGGACTGTTGAGCGCTGCTGTCCCGTACACCGTCACAGTGCCTGAAGCATACTTCGGCGTGTTCGGAAAAAGGATGCCAGCACAAAAATCAAGGTAGCCTTCGACTGTGCCGTTCGTGGGGATGTGCGGCTGCAATTGCTGCCGCGTCACTCCACACGATGCAGCAGTTCCCATGACAATGCACAGAAGGAGATGAAGTGCTGTGTGCGGAATGACTGATTCCCCACTGCGCTGTTGCACAGTCCCTTGCCTCATCAACATTCCTCTTGTTCTGACGAGAATGCCTATATGCACACATTCGGAAGATCGAGATGCTCCGTGCTTCCAGGATGGACCATCACAGTGATGATGGAACCCCCTTTTGAGCCGGGAGCTCCATATGTGCCAACAAGGATGTATGACCCTGCCGGAAGAACGAACCTGTACGGGCGCTCTGGGGTGACCTGCTGTTCCGCAATGGCATCTTTCTTCGGCGGCATGATGCTCGAGGGATCTGATGCAGGACTGTTGTGCACTCCTGTTCCGTACACGGTCACAGTTCCTGAGGCGTACTTCGGCATGTTCGGCCAGCCGATTGCTGCACACGTATCGAGGTAGCCCTCCACTGTTCCCTTCGTTGATGCATGCGTTCGCGAGTGGTGTGATGCCACTGCGCATGATGCAGCTGAGCCCATGACAAGGCACAGGATGAGAAGAAACGTTGGGTTTCGCATCGAATGTTCCCCGAATGCACTGTGCTGATATGCAGGAGAATAGCACTTGACCGTCATTTTCCCCGTAGACCTATGACAGATGTGTAACATCCTGTCCGCGATCACGAAAAGACAGCACGATGGTACATGTCGTCACATTTACCGTGAGAGATATGAATACACGACTCTCGATCTGTCCAGTGTGCAGCACGCCCGCTCCACTTCTCGGCACGAATTGCTCCAAATGCGGTGCCAGTCTGTTCGAAGTGCCCTCCCAGCATGCTGATCATCCCGCAGTCGAATCCGCCCCGGAGCACCAGGACTCTCCCATGCAGAACACAGCTCCACCTTCAGCTCCGGATGCGGATGCACTGCAGGTAGATCATGAGATGCATGAGGAAGAAGCTTCCCTCGATCAGGCTGAGGAAGCTGCAGATGCACCAATTCAAACTCAGGAAGCATCCTCTTCCACAGCTGGGAGTGCTCCTGCATCACCATCGGAGAATGGGGCTCCCCGAGACGGGAGTCATGATTCCGGGTCAAGTGGTGCTGTTCCACTCCAGGATGCCAATGATGCAGAAGGAGATGATGACCCGGAGGAAATGCTCTCTGCACCGCCTGACGAAAATGATGACGAGCTCTTTGCTCCACATGACAGCGACACTGGTCAGCCCGACCCTGCTCTGCCGGCGGTAGCTGCAGGGTCCCCAGGCGCATCCTCCTCATGGGATGTTCGGAAAGAGCCGGAAGACGATGATGAAGGGCTGCACACTCCAGCTGAGCCGGATGCAACGCCGGAAGCTGCCCGTCCAGCCTCATCGTGGGGAGTTCGCGATGAGGCTGGGGCAGTACATGAGGAGGAGCCTGTCCTGAAGGCAGATCCTCCAGCTGCAGCAGTGCCACCCGAGGATGCAGTCACGTCAGAAGATCCTCCGCTTCCACCAGGCTTCCCTGCATCTGACAGTGGTGAGGAGGATTCCTGGAATGAAGGCGCAAGCAGTGAGAGGGACTACGTTCTCACGCACCCTGCCCTGTCAAATGAGCCACCACCACTTGAAAAGCCGGAGCATGAACCGTTCTCCACGAGCGAGGAGTTCCATGAGCCGGACCTGCAGGGAAAAGCCACCCCTGCCCCGACCAGCGGAGGCGGACTGTCCGATGCGAAGGTCATGCTTGTGGCACTGGTTGTCGTCATCGTCCTTGTTGCAGTCGCAGCAGTACTGACCCATGTTGTGAAGCTGTAACCGCAACGCCCGGAACATCCCCTCCTCAAGCGCGCAGCGATGCGAACAGGCTCCTCTGACTGCTATGCAGAACATCCGTCCCCGCATATACTCGAACCACATGGCACGTTCTCCCGACCGTTCCGCTCCAGTTCCATGGGCAGAGGCAATCCCCCATCCTGCGGATCCCCTGCCTCCGGATATCGAGCAGTTTCTTGCATGGCTCGCGATTGAGAAGAACAGGCCAGCAACGACAGTGCGCTCCTACCGGTCAGAGCTTGCGAAGTTCGTCGGTTTCATCTCCCAGTTCAGGGATGTCCACGCTCCCATTGCACCAACACTTGACCGCAGCATTCTCCACCAGTACCAGCTGGAGCTTGCCAGGCTCATTCCCCATCCCCGAAGCCGTGCACATGCACTCGTTGCCCTGAGGCAGTACCTCCGGTACTCCCATGACGAGGAGTGGACTTCCCATGAAATGAGCCGGCAGGTGACAATCCCCCGCTATGTCTCAGGCGATCCCCATCCTGTACCAACAGAGCTGGTTCCCCAGCTCCTCCATGCCCTTCCCCGTGGAACGCTGCGGGATGAACGGGACCGGGCACTGCTCTACTTCCTCTTCTCCACAGGGTGCAGGATCAGTGAGGCCTGCCAGGTCAACCGGCAGGATGTCCGCGAGGAGGGCTTCCGGGTGCTCGGCAAGGGCGGAAAGTACAGGACTGTCTTCTGCACAGCAGATGCGCTTGGTGCTGTGAACGACTACCTGCTGCTCCGTGGCCAGGACAGGAGTCCAGCACTCTTCATCAATGTGTCACGAAGCGGCACAGCACATCATCAGGCAGTTCATGACAACCGTCTCACGCCCGATGGTGCACGCCATGCACTGCGTGCACTGAAAAAGCGCATGGCATCAACACCCGAACGGGCTGCTCTCTTCGATCACCTCACAAGTCCCCATGCAGCACGGCATACGACTGCTACGACACTCCTTGAGGCAACAGGGGGTGATGTGCGGCTTGTCCAGGAAGTGCTTGGCCATGCCACGCTCGAAACCCTGAAGATCTACACAGAGATCACAGACCGCAGAAAGCGTGCTGCATATTCCCAGCTCGAGGAGTATCTCGACGACGTGGATCACGGGAAGAAGTAGCGTCTCACGTGCATTGCGCCCTATGCCCGCTCAGAGCGTCAACAGGAGTGTCAGTGTGCTCGACACCGGATCATTTCCTCCCATGCGGGCCACCTGCTCCATGAATACCCCGATTCGTTCCGGACATTATGCTGAAGCGAGTGAGTGCAGCTCCTGCGCAACCCCGTTCCACTTCTCCACATCCGTTGCGATGTACGGTGTGATCCGGTCCACGAGACCGTGATACCGGTCATGGAGGCGGCCTGCAATTTCCTCCCATGTTCCTGAAGTGACCACTTCATCAAGGAGCGGATCGGGAACGAGTGCAGGCATCTTCTCCCACTCGCCGCGGACAGACATGCGGTGCAGGTCATCACAGATTGCTCCATACCCTGCATGCTCCACAACATGACGGTATGCAGGAGTTGAGGCGTAAAAGGCAATCTGTCCCCGGAACTGCTCCCTCAGTGACAGTATCTCCGCCTCAGTCTCCCCTGCAGCAATCATGACGCTTGCAGAGAGTTCGATGTTCCCCTGCACAGTGCGTTCAGAACGTCCTTCTGCACATCGCTTCTCAACGATGTCTGCAAGATATCCCCGCGTATGGAGGGGGTGGAGATGGATGCCTTCTGCCTCACGTGCAGCAAGATCCAGCATCCGCTCCGACACTGCTGCAAGATAGATCTTCGGGTAGGGATGGTGCAGATCGAGCGGTCCGGGATTGAAAAACGGAGTCATGAGCGTGTGGTGGTAATAGGGTCCCTCATGGGCAAGCTTCCCTCCCTCCTGCCAGCAGGTCCAGATTGCCCGGATGGCACGGATGGCATCCTCCATCCGTTCAACAGGATGGTCTCCTGGAACACTGTATCTCCGCTCATTGTGTGCCCGGACCTGTGCTCCAAGTCCAAGGATGAACCGTCCCCTGCTTGCACGCTGGAGATCCCAGGCTGACTGTGCGTGGACCATGGGACTTCTCGGGAAGGTGACAGCAATGGCTGTTCCGAGCACGAGACGGTGTGTCTCCCCGGCAGCAGGAACAAGTGCAAGGTACGGGTCATGTCCCACTTCCGTACTCCAGATTCCTGCAATGGAACCACGGTCAGCCTCTGCAACAGGGGCCATGTCTGCACCCAGCGGGCCAACAGGAAGATCAAGAAGCAGCGGGTCATCAGCATGTGTCATGGGAACATCCTCTGTGTGTCAGGTAGTCTTGTGCGCTGTTGCAAACGTGAATCCGAGGTGGAAGGTGTATGCGCCATCACCAAGCTCTTCCATCCGTCTGTCAAGTCGGGAATACAGCTGCTGCCTTCGCACTGTTCCCAGTCCGGATAGGAGCAGATGGGGATACGGGCCAAGCCACTCCATGAGTGAGCACCACTCCTCTGCATCTCCTGCAGTGATCCCTGTTACGAGATGGGTCGTCGTGATCTGACGGAATCCTGTCTCACGGAGCAGTGTCGTGATCACGCGGGGCTCCCCGAGTGCTGCACGATCAGCAGAAAGGCGTGGAGGAATGACAGGGTGCCGCTGTTCCTCCTCCCGAAGGAGAGCAAAAAAGAGTTCCTGTGCAGGAGTCGAAAGACTCCTCTGTCTGCAGGACACTATGCAGCGTCCACCCTCAGCAAGCACCCTGTATGCCTCCTCGAGGCTCTCCTTCGGCTCATAGAGGTATGGAAGGGTCTGTCCATAGGTAATGACATCGATCGAGCTGTCCGCAAAGGCAAGTGCTTCCGCTGCCATCTTCGCGTACACAGTTCCCGTGCTGTCGAGCGACCGTGCACGAGTGAGCATTGCAGGAACGATGTCGATGCCGACAACTGCACCTGGCACTCCGCTCGCCTCGGACATGAGCCGTGTCGCTGTCCCTGTTCCACAGCCGATATCCAGCACCCGCTCTCCCGTGCCAACGTTGGCCTCCTCCGCAAGGCGTGCTGCTTCCTTCGCATTCGCTCCGTGTGCCCACGAATCGTAGAGCGAGGACATCGCGTCGAAGAAATCTGCGACGAGGATCCGGTAGCGGGTTGACTGGGGTGTGCTCATGCCGTTCTTCCCACCAGTGTACGGTACTGTCCACCTTCCCACCATTTCCCGCCAATTCTCCTGTCCCATGAAGGAAAACGGTCATACAGCACAAATTCCAACACGCTACAATGGAAAAGCATGCTGCAACAGCATCGGGGAGCACAGGAGAAGAGGAGCACATCATGGCAACAGCAACACGTACCCGCCAGGAACAGGAAACCACACCACCAGAGACATCCATGACAGAGACTGTTGGCACGGCAGTTCCCAGCCACACTGCCAATCATGTCGTGCTTGGAGCACGTGATGTCCTCACGGGAAAGCTCACCATCGAGGGCAGCCTTGAAGTCCATGGCACTGTCGAGGGCGAGCTCCAGGCAACAGGGAATGTCGAGATCTCCCGGACAGCAAATGTCACTGCCACAGTTGAAGGCAAGGATGTCACAGTCCAGGGCACTGTCCACGGCAATGTCACAGCAAAAGGCAAGCTCGTCGTCAATGGATCTGGCAACCTCACTGGAGATGTGCGTGTCGCAAAGCTCCAGATCGATGACGGTGCCACAGTGAACGGCTCCATTACGATGGGCTCCTCCTGGCCGAAATCCACTGAAGAGTAAGACCTCTCTCAGGAGAGTTCTTTCCAGTGACAGGGAATGAATGACGGCACGGAGAATTCCGTGCCGTTCCACCCTTCTGCAAGCACCTTCCCGACATGGGG